>CAZEDI010000112.1:0-6767 GCA_964510865.1 uncultured Halobacteriales archaeon | reverse complement strand
TGGGATGGATCGATTCGTGGGTTCGGGTGGATCCTGAGGAGTTCCTCCTCTGGGACCCGTTCTGACCGGTCCTTAGGCGTTCACCCCGGTCACAACAGGTGTGACGCCGCCCTGGGCCACGTCGCGGCTGTTCAATCGGCGAGTAGATTTAGCCCGACGTACCGCCCCTCGTCGAAGCGGTCATCGGCAGCATCGTCGATCCACTGCCAGTTGGCCTCAAGGTTCTCCTCTAGATCGGGGTGAGCACCGTCGATACCAGTGTCGATGACTGCGACATGGACGTTCTCGCCAGTGTAAGGGCCCTCGAGACCTTCGCCGGCCTGGACCTCCGCGGCACGGGTATCGGGTCTGGCGTCGTCATGTTCCCACTCGAGTTCGCTGTTGGGCGAGATCCGCCGCACCTCCTCCCAGTCGGCGACAGTCGATAGTTGGTTGCCCGTGAGTCGGCTGTAGCCGATCGGGAACGTCTCGTAGCCGTAGTAGCCGTCGGCGAGATCAAGTTCCTCGAGTCGCTCGACGTGGTTTTCGTCCTCGAAGACCACCAGCGCCTCCTGGAGGTCGTCGCTGTCGGCGTCGAGGCCGTCGGCGAGGGTCGCGGCGGCAGAACCGCTTAGGACGACCGCGCTGGCGCCGGCGGCGCCGACGAGCACACTCGTGCCCACCATGAACGTCCGCCGTGTCTTCTTCGTCACGTCCTCGCGATTGTCTCTCGACATGGACCGACAGAGAACAAGGATAATAAAGAATCGTGAAATAAACCCCATTAGGTCCTGAAATCAGTCAGATCGACCGGAGGGTGGTGCTCGAAGTACGTTTCGACGAGCTTGCGGTGGCAGATCCGGAGATGCTCGTGGAAGGTAGGTTTCGTGATCCCGAGCGTGTCGGCGACTTCCTCGCTGTTCGCCTCGCGGGGCCATTCGAAAAATCCCGAGAGATACGCCGTCCGCAACACTTCCCGCTGGCGGTCGGTCAGCGCATTGTCGAACGCCTCCCTGATCACCGTGTCAGAGGGCTCCGTCCGTTTGTGCTCCCGTTGTGCGATGAGTTCAGTCCGATCGTAGTACTCCTCGATACCGTCTACGACCGCCCGGATGTCTGCGTCGTAGGGAAGTTCGACGAGAAAGCGTCCCTCCCCATTGTCGGCGGACGCTTCCTGTACAACGCCCCCGTAGTCGGCGATCGTCCCCGAGACCGATGGCTCCGGACCGGTAACCCGAAAGACGCATTCCTCACCGTGGTCGGCGACGATCGTCGCCTCGATCTCCGGGTTCTCGGCGACGGTCGAAAGAACGGCCTCACAGTCCGCGCCCCGGATCATCAGGAACGCGGCGACATCTCCCTTCTCGATGGGGGAGACACCCTCGACCGTCACCTCACCACCGATCTTTGCCGAGAGATCCACGTAACCGATCGACTGATCGCGGGTTAGGAACTCGAGTTCGACGACCGAATTGGTGACGAGTGCGCGGCGCCGTTCGGCCGCGTTGATCGCGTAGGCGATCGTCTCGGCGAGATCGGCGAGCATCGATTGCTCGCCTTCGTCGAAGGCATCCGGACGGGGTGCGTACACGCAAAGCACGCCGTATGTGGTTTCACGGTACCGCAGCGGAACGGCGATCGCAGACTGGTACCCACGCTCGAGTGCGGCTTCACGCCACGGTTCAAACTCGGCCTCCTCTGCGATGCGCTGGGCGGCCTGGATCTTGCGGGTCCGGATCGCGGTCGCCGCCGTGACATGGTCGTCCGTCGATTCGTCGGGATCGGGTCGGTCCTCAAGATATCCCTCCTCGACTCCTGCCCACGCCCGCGGCGTGACACGCCCGCTCGCCGCTCCATGCTCCCCGATCCATGCGAACCGGTAGGGCTCCTTCCTGGCGAGGTGTGTACACACCGCCTCCTCAATTTCCTTGCGGGTGGAAGCGCGCACGAGCGCCTGATTTACTTCTCGAATAACCTCGTTGATATGATTTAGCGTTCGCAGCTTCTCGGCCTGCTCTGCGAGCGCCCGCTGACGGTGTTTGCGATCCGTTATATCACGTCCGATGCCACAGATCTTCTCGTTCCTTTGGCCTTCGGCCCCGAGGGACGCACCCGTGAACTCGTAGGGGATCCTCTCGCCCTCCGCCGTAACGAGTCTCGCCTCTTCGCGCCCTGTCCCCGTCTCCAGGGTTCGCTGGATTGCCTCCACGATCGCATCCCTGTCCTCGTCGGTGACAAGATCAATCGGCGACAGCGAAGTGAGCTCGTCGTCGTCATAGCCGGTTACCTCGGGCAACCGCCGGTTCCACTGCAAAAACCCCTCATCCACGTCAAAGACGAAAAATAGGTCCTTGAGCTGGTCTAGGGCTACACGGGTGAACGTTGCCTTCCGATGATCGACCGCGATTCCGATCGCAGTCGCGAGATGAGCCGCCGTCGCGTCCCGATCGCCTTCTAGATACACACACCGATCGAACCCAGCTGAGAGGGCCCGTGTCGCCGTTTCACCGGTCTTGTAAAGAGCGACCCACGCAGTGTTTGGTGCTCGTTTTCTCGCCGCCTCGACGTTGGAATTGGCGACGAGATCGGATCCATAAACGACACAGTCGATTTCCGCGGCTCGGTGCTCAATCTCCGATGTCTCTGTGAGGACCAGTACATCAATACCGTGATTGTGTTTTAGTGTTTCCCCGAGTGATTCGAGGTTTCTGCCGGTTAGCGCGGCCGTAATCATACGGCTCTCGTTTTGGGACTGGTGACCGATGTGCTCTCTTTCCATCCGCTCGGAATTCGTCACGGAGTTCGAACAGTGGCGAAGAACAACACTCTTTTGGTATTATTTTCCGTGGTGTTTATAATTCATCACTTTCCCGCTTTGACAAACGCGGCTCAACGACCCGCCCTGCTTGAGACGTCGCTCCGCCCCGTGACTAATCCCCTCCCTGCTTGCTTCACTCGCTGAGAAAGGGGTATTATCGCCCTCGATTAAAGGTAATCCGCAAGCAGAATCCGGTCGAGTGGTTACTGTAATACCTGCATATCCAGGAGGAACGTGGCGATTCAGTTCCCAGTGACGCTCGAACGCTTGTCCAATCGGGAACCCTCAGGGTGAGAAGCGCTTTGAGGTGGGGCCTGTGATGCGTATTAATCTATCCCACCGCGGTACGGGAAACCCCGGCGTTCACGCCGCGGGAGGATGTCATTGTGCTAATCACCCAAGCCATGGGAATTCCGCTGTCATTTCGTCTCAGCGAACTGATGGCCTAATCGATTTGGTTCCAACTTCATTACTCTCACTATGGTACGATAGTCTATGTCGCGAAACCATACTTCAGATGACGCGACGGAGACGACTCGACGGCGGTTCGTTACTGGAACTGGCGCATTCGTCGGCGCTAGCCTGATCGGGGTTGGATCCGCGACGACACGTGGGAGTGCACAGGAGGATATTGACCCACGGTTCTTGAACTGGCGAGCCCTTGAGGCACGTCATGCCTGGGACCGTGGCTATCGCGGACGGCCGGACCGGACGATTGCATTGACCGACTCGGGGCTCGACTCTCGCCACCCAGATCTCGGCCCCTGGAACGGTGTCCAAGCGTTCATCGAGGACGATCAGGTAAAGCTCACGAAACCCGACGAGAACGACCTTGAGCGCGTCGAGACAGGTGACACCGAATCGTTCTCGGGGACCATGGGGCCGGGAACCTTCGCCACCGGGGAGGAGCAATACCATGAGTTCACGACGCCGAACGGTGTCGAGGAACTCGATGCGTCGTTATCGTGGTCCCCGTACGTCGACAACTCCAATGATCTCGAGTTCCGCCTCGACGAATATGTCGAGGGCCAGTGGGAGACCGTCGACCGGGCAGCCTCGGCAGACATGCCTGAGACGATTCGGGCATCGGTCACCCCTGACCGCCAGTATCGGTTCGTCATCGAAGCCTACCTCAATACGACTTCCGAGTACGAGATCGACGGAACCTACTTCAAGTACGAGGGCGAGCGCACGACCTACGACGGGAGCGTTGTCTTCGAAGATGTAGACGGGACGCCGACAGCGGAGACGCCCAAGACTGTCGGCTGGTACGACGCTGGCTCCCAGTACGGGTTCTACGATCGTCCGCGCGACGAGAACGGCCACGGGACCCACTGCGCATCGATCATGGGCGGCTCCGGCCGAGCGAGCGCCGTCGACCCTGATGCTGTCAAGACCGACGAGCCCCGGACCGCACTGTCCGCTGTGACAGGTAACTACCTCGCCTATGAGGTCGATGCAGAGGCCGGGACAGGCGTCTTCGGGTCAGCCTTCGGCGAACTCATTGAGGTCGTCATCGAAGGCCCTGATGGCGAAACCCGAAAGCGCACAACACTCGACAGCGACGAAGGTGTTCAAGACAACGTGACCGCCGTCGCGCCAGCTGACCAGTCCGGTACCTACACCGTTTACGTCCGGACGGCAGAGGGTGAACTTGCGACATCGGCGTACGTTGATTCAGTTGCGGCCGGCGCATTCAGCGATCCCGCCTCGACTGCAGCCGACCGCACGGGTGAAGCCGATGGCTTCCACTCGGGGCTCGCGCCAAACCAGAGTCTGACCTGCCTTCAGGGGTTGTCAGGACCAACTGAAGACCTGGGCCGCCATGCCGAGGAGTTCGCCGACCTGTTCAACATGCGGGCAGTAAACATGTCCTGGGGGTACGCAGGTGGGCTCCCGCTTGGCGCCGCAGCAGGGACGCTCGACCGCATCCCAGCGCGTATCAAGGAGATCGCGGACGCGGGCGTGTTGACGGTCGCAGCTGCGGGCAACGCCGCAACGCCGGCCAACGGAAATGGCTCGCCGGCCGTGGCCGACGAGGCGATCTCCGTGGTCGCGACCGGCCCCCTTGACGGCATTTCGGCGTACTCCAGTGGTGGCATCGGTGGGGTCGACGAGGAGGACTATGATACGTACATGAAACCCGACGTCACCGCCCCTGGTGGCTACGTCTCCGACCTCGCCAATGCTGCGAAAAACGGCATTGCCGACGAATCCGAAGACGAGCAGGCGCCGATTAGGGATTACACAGGAAAGGCCGGGACCTCGATGGCATCGCCGTACACCAACGGCATCGCCGGACTCGTTGCCCAAGCGATGGAGGAAGACGCCCCCGCGGCGCTCTCCCTGCCTGAACCCACCGCGACCGGATTCAACGACGTAATGCGGCTCAAGGGGGTACTGCTCGCCACGGCTTCGGAGACAGCGCTCACCGCCGCGCCCTACCACCGGGCGAAGGCGCCCACCTACGACTTCGGGGGTCGAGATCCCTTCGAGGGCTTCGGCCGGGTGAACCCCGGGACAGCGATCGATGCAGTCACTCGCGAATTCACCGAGGGAACCCACTCGGGGGAATTCGGCCTGAACGTCCCCGAGGACGAGCGCGCGGTCGCCGGCTACGTCCGGTGTGGCCGGGGCGCCTTCGACGTTGACGTCGAATTCAGCCACTACAGCGGTGGTGACCAGGGAGCGACCAAGGGTGATCCCCACATTGACCTGTTCGTCTACGACGCGGAGAATCCCGCCGAGAACGGCGAGCCGAACATAGTCGCCCGCGAGGCGGGGCTGCAGGGCGACCCCTCGATCTCCGCGACCACTGACGAGTCGAAGTACTTCATCGTCGTCGCGAAGTTAGTGAACGTTCCCGGCGCAGTCAACGGCGACGACGTCCAGGCTCATATCGATCTCTCTTTCGAGATCACCCAGGACTTCGTCGTCTCGGGCACCCGTGAGGACGACGGAAGCGTTTTCACGGGAGGGCAGACGAACCGGATCGATCTCGAGATTGAGGCGAACGAAGCCGTCCAAATCCGCGACATCGTCCCCGAGGAGTGGGACGTCGATACGGAGCACGGCGATGTTCACGCAGTCGACCACGACGTCGACCAGGGGGTAAAGTACGTCACCTTTACACCAAGGGCTGGCGACTCATTGTCGGTCACCTACTTCGCAGAGGCACCATCGGAGCTCGAACTGAGCAACCAGTACACGTTCGGTCCTGTCCAAGCCCGCCCCGACGCCGCTGATACGTGGTATGACGTGCAGGGGACTAGCGACTCCAATACTGTGATTGGCCAGAACGTATAGCTGGTTTCCTCTTTGAACCCTATCGAGCACTAAATTGTTTTGCGTAGAGTGTTCCGTCGATTCGTAATGAGTAGTCTACTTTTGGTCGTTGTCGACTAGATATGTAGGGAGATCGAAAACTATTCGGGCCCCTGCCATTACTATAATCTGCCTGATAATTATCTGACGAAGACTTATTTCCATTGGATATATACTACTCTGTGTCGGCCCTTGCTACTGCCACGGCCCTGGTCGACACCGAGAATTTCCCACTCGCGTCACACCGCCGCCCCCGCTATAAGCCACTCGCGGGGTCGGTGACTTCTATGGCCAGATTCCCTTCGTCTCGATGGGACACGAACCGCTCGAAGAGATTGCGCCCCTCGTACAGGTACTGCTGGCCGGTCGTGGTCGTACAGGCAACGATGTTATTTGCGCCAATATCCAGAGCAGCCGTTTCGTCGGTTAGTGGTGAGTCCTGTCGAGAATCGCCCGTGGTAACAGGCTGAAGGGCTCTGTATCGGTCGTTCAACTCGTCCTAGTACAGCTCCAGTCGGCCTTGATCGCCCGACCATTTCGGCTTGCCGCGAACGTCGAGCGTGAGGCGTTCGCGGTAACCCATGTTGTACTCGTCCTTGAGGTCGCTGCCGACCGTGATTTCGTTGGTCGAACGATCGCCTCAGGG
>CAZEDI010000111.1:0-6802 GCA_964510865.1 uncultured Halobacteriales archaeon | reverse complement strand
AGGTACTCGAAGACGTCGGGGTTCTCCGGTCTGACGGGGTCCTCGAGGAAGAACAGGTCCGCGTCATCCACTCCCTTCGCTATACGGGCGGCTTCTACCGGTGAGGCTCGGCCGTGGACGTCGATCAAGAGTTCCGCGGTGGGTCCAACCGCCTCCCGGACGTCGTACACCCCCTCGACGATGGCCTGGGTGTCGAGATACTGGTCGGCCTCTGTCGCGAGATTGATCCTGAAATGGGTGATTCCGCGGTCGTGGGCCTGTTCGACGTTCGCTACAATGTCATCCACGGTCGACGCCCCGCAATGCTGGTAGACGGCGGCATGCTCGCGTGTCCGACCGCCGAGCAGATCGTAGACCGGGAGGCCAGCGGCTTTCCCTTTGATATCCCAGAGCGCCATATCGACGCCCGAGAGCGCGGAATTCAGGACCGGCCCGCCCCGCCAGTAGGTCTGGCGGAACAGTAGTTGCCATATATCCTCGATCCGATCTGCAGGACGCCCCTCGATCTCCGGCAGGATATGATGTACGAGGGCCGCCTCCACCGCACGCTCGCGGCCGTTCAGCGTCGCGTCGCCCCACCCAACTGTTCCGTCAGCGGTCTCGATCCGGACGACAACGTAGTTCCGACCGGGACGCGTGAGGACGACTTCGGAGTCCGTGATTTCCATGCGGACCCCCTCGGAGGCATCGGCTATTAAATCAGGGCGTGAAGACTGTCGCAGAGCTCTCCACCAGCGTTCCGCATATTTTTCTAAACAACAACCTAGACGAGATCGAAGAGAAAACCGGGGCAGATCGTTGACGTCGGTCTCGCCCGTATCGACTTCTTTCCCGGCAATGGCCTTCATCTGCTCCCAGACTTGAGCGTCCCCTTCTTGCTCTTCGATCCCAGAGCCTGCTTCAGCAGGCGTTTGACTTCCGGATCGTGGAGCCCAATTTCGTTCCCTAGCCGGAGAATAGCTGCAATCGGCTGGTCTTCCGAGTCGCGTCGGTGGCGGTCCACATGTCGAGTTCCCTTGGCTTGAGAACAAGCGGATAGGGAACGTCCCTGGTTCGTATGTCAACGGTACCAGAAACCGCAGCTTATCTTGATCCTCGCTCGTCGATCTGCTCTTGGAGGAAATCTCGGATCTGCTCAATCTGTTCTTCCGGTACATTCTGTTCTGAAAAGACTCCCTTGAACGCGTCCGCGAATCCCTCGCCTGTGATGGTATCCTTCACCTCTTCCAACGACTCCCGTAACTGGTCATGATCTCCGCGATCTAGATACTCCCCTACTAGGTCAAAATCTACCTCCTCCGCTAACGCCACCACATCCCGAGCATCGGTCCTCCGGGCGCTGTGCAGCTTCATAGCCATCAACAGTTCCGTCTTCGGGATTCGCACGGTAACGGATTCCTCGCTTCCCTCGATTTCGTTTTGTTCTGCCTGCTGGGAGAGTTCGTCGTAGCTCCAGGAGGCCCCGGTCTGTCGCGTGTGTACCGCGCCCACCATCAGGTCGACGGAGACGGGGAGTTCGGCGTCCTTCTCGTACGAGACGAACCGTCCCTTCTCAAGCTCCCGGTCCTCCATCTTCTTGTAACCTTCCTGCAGGAGAATGGTGGTGAACTGGTCGATGGCCTCGGCGGTGATGACGAGGTCGGCGTCGACGGAGAAGCGGTGTTGGGAGGCGGATACAGCGTACCCGCCGATAACAATGAACTCGAGGTCGTGTTCGTTGAATGTGTTGATGATGTCGAAGAGCTGATTCTCCCGGTCCGTGAACCCGCTCATAACGTGTTCCGCTCCCTGTATGTTACGTCCACGTTTACATCGTGCATCTCCTCCAACATCTCTAATGCTGGCTGGAAGTTCGCTTGGTACTGCTGCGCCCACGCGATTGTCTCCTGTAACGGGATGACCGCCGCGTTCTCTACCCATTCCGCGTCGATCTTCTCTTGGGGGAACAAGACGACGTAGATTCCGTCGCCGCCGCGCTCCTCGATGTAGGTCTCGACCCCGAAGTCGTTGAAGAACTCTTGCCACGCCTCGACATCCTCGTCGTTGACCGCGATGAAGATGGGGTAGTTCTCTTGGTTGCGACCGATGTGGTAGCCGCCGCGTGTCCAGATGAAGACTGCATCGGTTTTCGTGTAGGCGTACGGCATGGTGGCGAAGTTCGGTAACAAGTAGGCGTCTTCCAACTCGATGTTTTTCTGCAACACGGTCTGTGCCACTGTCTCAAATAGTTCCGAAAATGCGTCATCTACGACGGTGATACCGTTATCGCGCTCAATGACGCCGATATCTTCCAAACGCTCGACCCATTTATGGGTCCATCCGTAGGACGTGCCGATTTTCTTGGAGATACGGCTGATGGAATCACCGTCTTCGGCGGCTAAGATGATTTTCGCCACATGCTGGTTTATGACATCCAACATCGTTGGTTATCATTATAGTGATAAAATATTTAAAAGTTGGCATCACTATAGTGATAACCACGCAAGTGGGATACGCAGAGATAAGCGGTCTCCGTCTACGAAACCAGTCTTCACACATTCTACAATCCGAACGATATACACTGTCCCATGATTCGCACCGAGGGGAAGGGATCTAGCCCATTCGTTCAAGCGCATGCTGCCTATCCTCGACCGGTGCCTGGTCGTACTTCATCGTGGTCTACTCGCTCTTGTGGCGGAGCTGGGCCTGCGCCGCGGCCAGTCCGTCTTTGCGGGCCTTGTAGGCTCCGCGCGAGTGGCGGATCGAGTACCACGTGAGGTCGCGGTCGAATGGTCCTGATACGCGAGGTATTTCAGGAATTCGTCCGCGTGCTCCGGCGTGATGGTGAGCGTGTAGCCGTCGTGGTTCTACCACACCCAGCGGTAGAACCTGTCGAGGCGGTACGCGCGTTGGCGCGCGTTTTTGTGTGCGTATCCTTCCGCCTTCTCCAGGTCCTTCCCAGGATTCAGCATCCATTTGATCAACTGCTCCCGGTGTGTCCGGTGGTCGAGCAGCTGTCGGTCATGCAGATACTCACATGCGTTTTCGGGGACAACGACAAATCCGTCGCCGTGTTCGGTCATGTTCGACACCTCTCTAAGAGCCTGACTAGACCGTTTCGAACGGTTTTAAGTATTTTACCTGACATGACTCAAAACCGCTGGACAGCTCAGGGGCGTCTATGTGACACTCACGTCATGAGCCTGTTCCATGTGTGCCTCCCTCCGGTTCGGAAGGCGGAAAACCACCAGAAGACGCCCGCTTCGTTATGCGCCGGCCGGGAATTGAACCCGGGCTATGAGCTTGGGAAGCTCATGTCCTACCACTAGACCACCGGCGCGTGCCCGTGAAAATTCCTCCGCGTCACACTTCAACTAATCGGTAGCGCGAAGTCCCCTTCCACCAGGTAGCACCGTCGTGGATCCTCGTCCACCCCGAGCGAATGGCCACTTCTACGATACGAGCAGGCGATTCTTCGAGCGGAAACCAACGTATTAATCGATCCGACTCCAACCACCGCCATGACCGCCGACACGGATCTGGATCTTCGCTTCTCGGAGGCGGAACTCGAAACGAGACACGAACACATCAACGACTTCATCCGGGAACAATTCGCTGCCGCAGGCGTCGACCGGGCGGTCCTCGGCCTCTCGGGCGGGATCGACAGCACAACGACTGCCTATCTTGCCGTCGATGCTCTGGGTCCGGAGTCCCTCCACGGGCTCGTGATGCCCTCCGCGGTCAACCGCGAGGAGAACATGAGTGACGCCGAACGCGTCGCCCAGGAGCTCGACATCGAGTACGACGTCATCGAGATCGAACCCATCGCAGACGCGTTCTACGACGCCTATCCTGAGGGAACGGACGATCGCACTGCTGCTGGCAACGTCCGTGTCCGGATTCGAGCCGTGCTAAACTACTTCGTCGCGAATCACGAAGACGCCCTCGTCCTCGGTACCGGGAACCGGACCGAAGCACTCGTCGGCTATTTCACCAAGTACGGCGATGGCGCGGTCGACTGCCATCCCATCGGTGACCTCTATAAGACGCAGGTCCGCCAACTCGCCCGGCATCTCGGCGTGGCCGACGATCTCGTCACGAAAACCCCCTCTGCCGGCATGTGGGATGGCCAGACCGACGAGGACGAACTCGGCATCGACTATCCGACCCTCGACACCATCCTCGCGCTCGCGGTCGACGGGCCGCTATCGACTGCCGCGACAGTCCGAGCGCTCGATGGGGTGTCGGCGGACGACGTGGAACACGTCCGGGACCTCTACCAGAGGAGTGCCCACAAGCGCACGCTCCCGCCATCGCCGGGCAAGCCCTGAGGGGAGGTGCCGGGCGAGACTGATCCATAAGGGTTCGATTCCGAAAGCCCTTCACGCCGACTCACCTACAGGAAGGTGATGGCGGAGGCTCCTGGGGTCCGCGATGCCCTGTTCGATACGATCGACGACATCGAGCCGCCACCGTTTCGAACCGAGCTGGAGACGGTGGTAGCCGACGCGTCGTTGACCCCGGGCGTCCTGACAGTCCGAACTGCCGACGTTCTCTCACCGACAGTGAACAGCTCGGAGACCCGACAACGTGGTGCGGCCGTGCAGCTCAGCTACGAAGGACTCAAACTCACGAGACGGCTCGCCCGCGACGCGCCGTGGGAGGATCCGGCGGAAGAGCGAAACCACGACCTCGATCTCATCATCGCCGAGACGCTCGTCGCCAGGGGGTTCTACCACCTCGCGCAGACGGGGGTCGCGACACGCGCTGTCGAGATCGTCCGTCGGTTCGGCCGCAACTTGACGACGGAACTGCAACTCGGCGAGCGACCGACAGAACCATCGCTCGAAGTCGACGTGGTAGCGCTCGCCGTACTCGCCGGGGCGGATCTCGCGCTCACAACGACCCCTCCGGAACTCGTCGATTACGCCGAGGGATACGGCCGGGAGATCGAGGCCGTGCCCCTCCCATCGCCGGAGGAAACGGCCGATTTCGAGCGAAAACTCGAACACTATCTCGCATCCATCGACAGTGCACCAGTCGGCGAAGTCGACGAAACACGGCTGGACTAGGTTCACTCACCCGGACACACTGGCAAGGTCCCTGTAACGGGCAACGCTTTTACGCCACCCTGCTGGGGGAAGGCGTATGGGAGGCGCTCCAGCGGAAGCCGGCGACACCGCCACTGACTATGCATACTCGCCGCACTGGGTGTCCCGAGCGATACGACGAATCCCGATCGCCAACCCGCTCCTCGCCTCGATCATCGGGTTCGGGACGATTCCGAACCTCGTATTCGTCCTCTACGTCCTCTCGAACGGTCACCAGGTCACGACTTGGTTCCTGATCGCACAGGCATTCACCGTGATTGCCCTGAACGTGGGACCGGCAGTGATCTGGTACTACGACGCCGTCGTGCTACCCACGTTCGTGGAGAAACTCACCGAGTTGCTGGCTGACGCCGATCGCGCGTATGTGCTCGGTGGCACGTACGACGAACTGTTTTCGACAAAGTGGGTACTCGGGTCGATTCCCATCACGGGGCTGTTCGTGGCAGCCTTCCTCAACACCCAGGGTGAACTGGCTGCAGCGGGTGTCTTCGATGTCGGTGGCCCGTTTTACTGGGCGCTGTTCGGCTTCGTGACCTGGGCCGGCATCCTCGGTGGCATTGGATTTTCTGGGGTCGCGGTGACCCTGCTGTTCATCCATCGTGTCGCCGACGAGGAACTCACGATCGATCCGCTCCACCCGGACGGCCTCGGCGGCCTCGGGCAGGTTGGCTACTACGCGATCCGCACGACGATGGCGTTCTCCGTCGCGTCGTTGTTCCTCCCGCTCGCGATCCAGATCGCCGTCATCGCGGACTACGCAGTCGTGGTGTACACCATCGTCGGGCTCTACACGCTGTTCATCGCACTGTCGTTCGTGTACCCGACGTATCGGGTGCATTTGCGGGCCCGAGAACTCCGCGAGCGAATCCTCGATGACCTCCGACACGAGTACGCGGCAGCGAAGGCCCGACTCCCCCCGCACGACGAGGTGGACGGGGAAACCACGGAAGACGAACTCCTGCTCGAACTCGAGGTGAGTCGAATCCGGCAGGAGTACGAGGACTACGCGACGGTGCGGCTCTACCCCCTGCAGATCGATATCCTGCTCCAGCTGCTCGGCTCGGTCTTACTGCCGATAGTCTTCCTCGTCCTCGAGATCTATGCTCAGCGCCTCATCCTCGCGACCTTCTAACCGTCAGACCCGGAGCATCTATTGGGATCGGGACCCGATACCACGTATGACGGTTCGTGTGCGCCGGACGTTCGAGGTGCCCATCTCACAGGAGGACGCGTGGGCGCTCCTGTCCGATCCCGCGAAACGAGCCAAGGCAATCAGTGTTGTCGAAGGGTTCGAACAGGAAGGTGAGGAAACGATCTGGCACGTTGCGCTTCCGGTCCCCGGCATCAGCGCGACCGTCGCCGTCCGGACCCATGATCTCGAGCGCGATCCCCCACGGTATGTCAAATTCACGGGGAAATCCCGGGTGTTCCATGTCGTCGGCGAACACGAACTCACCGCTATCGAGGATGGAACGCGCGTCGAAAATCGTTTCGTCGTGGAGAGTCGTGTCCCGGGTGTCGAGCGCTTTTTCACCGGGCGCCTCGACGACGAGATCGCGAACATCGAGGAAGCGCTCCGGGCCGAACTCGGGGACGTCGAAATCGAGTGAGGCGCCGTGGAATCGAAACGCCTAATGACGAATCCGGGATAGACACAACCCGCGCCTGGGTAGCTTAGCGGTAAAGCGCGTCCTTGGTAAGGACGAGAGCCC
>CAZEDI010000110.1:0-6853 GCA_964510865.1 uncultured Halobacteriales archaeon | reverse complement strand
AGCGCATGAGTTCGGCGTACCCCTGTTCGATCTCGATGAAGCTGTCGAAGGCGTTCAGCTCGTCGGTGTACTCGCCGGTGGCGTCGTTGACGTCGAAGTGGGCGATCCACACGTCGCCACCGTTGCCGGTCTCTTCGACGGCCTCGCCGGCGAGGATCTCGCGTCTGTTCCGGTCCTGGGCGCTACCGGCCTCTTGTAGGAGGGCGGTTGCCGCCGAGAGCGCCTCGACAGGGTCGGGGTCGGCCGCGACCCCCAGACTCAGCGTCACCGGGTACCGGTTGCCGACCGACTCCTGGAGGAGCCGGTGGTCCGCCATCGAGAGCCCGTTGGTGACGGCGATCATGTTGTCGAAACGGGTGAAGAAGACGTAGCCGTCGCGGGCGCCGACGAACTGGGAGACGTCGGCGTACAGCCGCGACTGGAGCGTTTGGAGGTCGGCTTCCCGTCTCGGCTCCGGCGTCACGGTCCAGGGCCCGTAGTTGTCGATCTGAACGAGCGTAACCTGCGTGTTCGTCACGGTGTCCGCCCGTTGCCACCACCTCTGTATAAACGATACGCAATCCAGATCCGTGATGCCCCCGCCTACGCGGACTTGCGCTCGGGGTTCGCCCCGATTGGATGGTACGTCCAGAAGCCGCCCTCACGCATCGCCGTCCCGACCGCCCGGTGCATGTCGGTGATCGTCTCGAACTCCTCGCCGTCGACGTGCTCGAAAATCTCCTCCAGCGGGACGACGGTCTCGGAGTTGATCCGGATCGGGTCCGCGCCGTGGGCCTCGACGAATTCCGCCCGCGAGAGCGGGAAGTCCTCCTCCTCGTCGACCTTCTTGGCAATGACCGCCATGTCGTACTTCCGCATCCCCTCGCTTCCCTCCTCGCCGTCGGGGTCGTGTGGCCAGTCCATATCTGGGGTGTGTGCGTCGGTCGCAAAAACGTTGCCTCTCGCCGCCGTCGCTCGGGTGTTGTCGAGTTCCCCGTGGCTCGCCCGATCAGGTTGAGGATGGAGTTTGAATCACGCCCGAGAACCCGCTCGCTTCGCTCCCCCGTTCCGTGATTCAAATCCCAACACCCGTGCGTTCCGCTCGCCAAATTGGCTCGCGGAAAAGCGGTGGGGATGGGATTTGAACCCATGAGGCCTCCCGGCCACCTGCTCTCAAGGCAGGCGCGTTGGGCCGCTCTGCCACCCCACCCGGACTCCCCTTCCGGAGCCGTTCAAAAAGCGTTGTCGGTCGCGAGACCCAGATCATCGATGGCGGCGGCGGTCGCCTCCGGGACCGGCCGCCCGGCGGCCCGACGCGCCTCGATTCCGGCGACCGTCGAGCGGAGGCCGGCCTCGGTTTCGATCGTCGGGAGCATCGGTGCGAACCCGATTCCCGATTCGGTCTCGGCGGCTTTCCGGGCGATCGTCGCCAGCGCGGGGGGCGCGTAGGCGTCGGTGAAGTCGATCGGCTCCCCGAAGGCCGCGAGGTAGACCGCGCCGTCGGGTGCCGGCCCCAGGACGGCGCCGTTCCGGCGGATCTTCATCGCCGCGCCGTCGATCTCCGTCCGCCCGAGCAGCGCCGCGGTCGGCTCGAGGACCCCGACGCTCGCCTCGCCTTCCTCCCGCAGGAGGTGGGTAACGGTGTTTCCCATCCGGGCCGAGCGCGTCGAGCCGACCTGGCGCTCGAAGCGTGCCTCGGCGAGGCCGACCCCGGCGAGCACGTCGCGGGCGGCTTCCTCGCTCCCGCCGTTGCCGTCCTCCCGCTCGCGGTAGTTCACGAGCAGGTCGCCGCCGCTGTCGGCGACGGAGCGGGCGACGTCACCCGCGGCGGCCTCGTACAGCCGTCGGCGGTCAGCCGGGGAGAGAACGTCCTTGAGCCCGGGGAGGGGCGTCCGGTCGCGCGACGGGTCGATCGGGACGACGACGAGCATGGCGGGAGTCGGTCGGCGACGGCCTTGAACGCGGCGCTTCCCGCGGGCTCGACGATTACCGCCACCCGTGAGTGCGGCCGTGGCCAGGATCGATCCGCAGACGAGGCCCGCGACGAACACGAGGCTCGTCGGCACGCGGCCGTAGTCGTCTCACACCGCCAGCGTGATCACGCCCTCGCGAGGGTGGTTCATAGGGTCGGTTACAAGTCATTGCACCGTCGATCGCAACCCGGCACTGCGATCGAACGGTAAATCGTTGTAACCGGCCCTATCAGTCGCGATCCAGTCGATGCGAGTCGAAAAGCCGTCCCGATCGGACGGGATTTATCCCGTCCCGAAGCGAGGTGGGGGTATGACGCTGCTCGAACGCGCCGGGGCGGCTGCCGCCCTCGCCGCCGTCGCCGGACTGGTCGCGGCCGCGGCCTGGGGCGTCCTCGACGGCTCGCTCGGCGGCGCGTATCTCCTCCCGACGATCGCGACCGCGCTCGTCGTCACTGGCGTCGTCTTCGCGCTGTTCGTCCTCGGGGCGCGCTCGGACCGTTGGCTTGAGAACCCCTACTGGTAGACCCGTTCGTATCGGATGGCTCCCTGCCTCCTGTCCGGTGGTCATCGGTGAGCCGTGATTCGTCGGGTCGCGTCCTCCGACGGGTTCCTCGAGTCGATTCCCCTTCGCCCGCCCCCGGGAGAAACGGTAGCTCCTGTCGGCGCTCTCGTTTCGACATCCGACTCTCGCGCTACTTTCGACTGCGTACGTACCGCGATAACAGAGTTGGTGCTGTTACTTTTGCGCTCGCACGTGTTGTAGTACTTGTTTTGCGATTTCTCGTTCGAACATCTTTTCGGGGAGTTTGTTAAACCAATCTGCATCCTCGATCGGCTCGCCGGGTTCCCCCAATTCGTCTCCAATCCTCGTTGATTCTGCCTGCGCTGAAAATATCACAAATAGGAACGAGCGTGAATCCCCATTGTGCCGAACGACATTCTCTACAATGGCATACGGTCGGTCGGGGTTCGCCGAAATACCGGTTTCCTCACGAACCTCTCTGACGACGGCTTCGCGGAGTGATTCTCCTGGTTGAACGCTTCCACCGGGGAGGAGCCACGAGCCGTCGCCGCTGTGGTAGGCGAGGAGGACTCGCTCCGTCTCATCTAACACGACTGTCGAGACAGCCCACCCAGCGCTAAACGCTTCGTTATCCCCAAGCACCGCGAACGTCTCCGCGTCAACCTCCTCCTCTCTGCGTTCCTCAATGAGGTCATCATACCGTTCACGGGGATTAACATAGTCCATACTGGCAGTCGTTCAAATCATTCCTTGATATTTCCTCAACCGTTTATATGTAATGATGACTCATAGCTGAAAGAGACGAAGCCAAGTCCACCCAACTACGCTCGTTTGTTAGAGAATTGTAGACAATTCTGCGACCGACTCGAGCTGGTACGTCGGAGCTGGATCTGGGTCATCCGGAACAGTCTCGTGTGAACGGTTCAGGGGAACCCACATTGACTGAAAGCCCGCCTCGTGAGCACCAACAACATCGGAACTGTGATCGTTGCCGATGTGTATCACCGTCTCGGGAGATGCCGAGAGTTCTGAAATCACTCGCTGGAACGGTTCTTGAGCAGGTTTCGGGTCGACTCCTCGACTCGGATCACAGAAGACCGTTATGTCGAAGACGTCCGAGATTCCGAGTGTTTCCAGTTTTGCTCGTTGAGTCTGTTCTCCACCGTTGGTGATGAGGCCCACTTCGTAGTGGCCGCTCGCGTATTCAAGCGCAGCCTTGGCCCCTTCTCGAAATGACACATCCGCCTCATCAACGATCTCCGTGGTGATCTCACCCAGTTCTATGAATACCGCTGGATCATGATTGGGATCAGTCGAGCTGTTTGCAACTGCCGCACGGTAGAGATTCGTATAAAATTCTGCATCAGTATCGGCAGTCTCAACATCAGTCGAGTCGACAGCTCGTATCTCAGCGGGCGTGAAGATTGGATCGATCCCTGCTCGCTCGAACAGCTCCTGGTGAATCTCACGATCCGACTGGTTCGACACACAGAGCGTGCTGTCCAGATCAAAACAGACGGCGTCAATATCCGACATTATTGTGAGGAGTTGTGATGTGTTCAGTTAGTCTTTCTGGCATTCCTCCTCCTTCGTCCGATACGCCAGAGTAGACAATCGTGAGAGAGAGAAACCCTGTACGTAACATCCGCCCCGCGTTACATCCCAGTGCGAACGAATCGGTGAACAAACCAAAGAACATTGGGTTATTCAATCCAATGGATATCCCCGTACAGGTTATCTCCGGCTCGCGGCACCCCTTTGAGGCCGACCACGCCGGTACCGTTACAATCACCGGCGATTAACTTGTCATCATCATGACTACCGAGGAGAGGCCCAACAAATGAGCGCTGCATCAGCAAGCACTCACGAACAGCACGAACCGGTCCGTATCCTTCACGTGGATGACGATCCCGATCTCGCCGACCTGGCCGCTACCTTTCTGACACGTGAGGACGACCGGTTCGAAATCGAAACAGCCCACACTGTCTCCGACGGACGGGATCTGCTCGCCCAGTCCGCGTTCGATTGTATCGTCTCAGACTACGATATGCCGGGTCGGAACGGGATCGAGTTCCTCGAAGCCGTTCGCGAGGACTATCCGGACCTTCCGTTTATCCTGTATACGGGGAAAGGATCCGAGGAGATCGCCTCCGATGCGATTTCGGCAGGCGTCACCGATTATCTCCAAAAAGAGAGTGGAACGGACCAGTACACGATCCTGGCGAACCGTATCCGAAACGCCGTAGAACGGTATTGGGCCGAACGCGAGGCCGAACACACCCGGGCTCAGCTCCAAGCGATTGCGGACAATTCCGCGGATGCGATCCTCACGATCGACACGGAGAGTCGCATCCGATTTGCGAACGCGGCCGTCGAGGAGCACTTTGGCTACCCGCCGGACGAACTTCGGGACGAGCAGTTGACAACCATCATTCCCGAGCGCCACCGCGAAGACCATCTCGCCGCCATAGACCAGTATGTCGAGACCGGCGAGCGATCGCTCAATTGGTCGGGCGTCGAGTTCTCCGGTGTCCACAGGGACGGCACCGAGATTCCCCTCTCGATCTCTTTTAGCGAGTTCGAGCAGGACGGTGAACGACGATTCGTCGGCATCATGCGAGACATCTCGGAGCACAGAGAACACGAACGCGAACGCGAACGAATCATCGAGCGGGTGACTGATGCGATCGTCGAGGTGGATGCCGACTGGACGTTCTCACTCGTCAACGAGCAGGCCGAGACCCTGTACGGCATGTCCGAGGAGTATCTCCTCGGCCGAGCCTTCTGGGACATATTCGAGGACGCGAAGGACACCCGCTTCGAGGAGGAGTATCGACGGGTGATGGAAACTCGAGAACCAACCTCGTTCGTGGAGTATTTCTCCCAACTGGATGGTTGGTTTGACATCGAAGCCTATCCGAAACAGGATGGAGGGATCGCGTTTTACTTCATCGAAGTCACGGAACAACGCGAGCGACAACGGGAGCTCGAAGTGGAGCGGAGATTCATTTCAGAGGCACTGGATACGCTGGACGACGTCTTCTACGTGATTAGCCCGGAGGGTGACCTTCAGCGGTGGAACGAACCCATGGTGGACGTGACCGGGTACTCGGAGACGGAACTCACCGAGATGAGCGCGATCGAACTGTTCCCCGACGACAAACGGTCGCGCATTGCCGAGTCGATCGAGACGACGCTCGAGACGGGTGCTGATAGAGTAGAGGTTGAGATCCAATCGAGCAACGGTACCCGGATGCCCTACGAGTTCGCCAGTCGACGGCTAACCGACTCCGAGGGAAACCTCCTCGGTATCGTCGGAATCGGCCGCGACCTCACCGATGTGAAAGCCCAAGAGCGGGAACTCCGCGAGACGAAACAGCGACTCGAGCTCGTTCTCGAGGGGACGGAGACGGGTATCTGGGAGTGGAAAATCGGCACGGACGGAATCGAGTGGGACGACACCTTGGAACGGATGTTCGGACTCGAGCCCGGCTCGTTCGAGGGGACCTACGAGGCCTTCGCCAAGCGCGTCCATCCGGATGACCTCTCCCGGGTCGAAGAGGCGATGGACCACGCCATCGAAAACAACGAACTGTATCACACGGAGTTCAGAATGATCCACGAGGATGGAGAGACGGTCTGGGCGGAGGTCCAGGGGGTCGCTAGCCGAAAGGACACCGAGTCCGATCGGTTAATCGGTCTCTACCGCGAGATCACCGAGCGCAAACGACGCGAGGAACAGTTAGAGACGTTTGCCTCCGTCGTTAGCCACGACTTGCGGAATCCCCTCAATGTGGCGAGCGGATACCTCGAACTCGCCCGAGAGGAGTGTGAATCCGATCACCTCGACCGCGTCGCGGAGGCCCACGACCGGATGGGCGCACTAATCGAGGATCTGCTCACGCTGGCACGCGAGGGCGATGAAGAGGCTGATCTCGAACCGGTCGATCTGAACCGCCTCACCGAGAGCTGCTGGGAAAACGTTGCGACGGCCGAGGCGACGCTCACGACCGATATCGACGCGAAGATTCGAGCGGATCGCCGTCGGCTCCAGCAACTTCTCGAGAACCTCGTACGGAACGCGGTCGAACACGGCGGCGAGGACGTGACGGTCACCGTCGGGACGCTTGGGAGTGGCTTCTACGTCGAAGACGACGGGCCAGGGATTCCCGAAGACGAACGGAACGACGTATTCGAGATGGGGTATTCGACACGGAGAGGCGGGACCGGATTTGGATTATCGATTGCTAAACAGGTGGCTAACGTGCATGGCTGGGAGATCAGAGTGACCGATGGCCCCGAGGACGGCGCACGGTTCGAGATTACTGGCGTCGAGTTCGTTACTGAGTAGTCTCCTCTATCTCACCCACTATTATTG
>CAZEDI010000109.1:0-6895 GCA_964510865.1 uncultured Halobacteriales archaeon | reverse complement strand
CCGGGGATCGAGGCAACCGATGTCCGGAAGACTTACGGTGAGACGACCGCACTCGACGGGGTTTCACTGGCCGTACCCCCGGGAGAGGTCTTTGCCCTTGTGGGACCGAACGGAGCTGGAAAGACGACGGTAGTTCGATGTCTCACGGGCACCACGACTGCGGACGGGGGGACCGTTTCACTGCTCGGTGCGCGACCATGGGAAGTGAATGCGGATCGTATCGGGTTGCTTCCACAGAATTTCGACCCGTACGGGCGTCTCAGTGCTCGAGAACTCATCGAATACTACGCGGGGCTTTACGATGCGGGCCGAGACCCAGACGAGGTGGTATCAGCGGTCGGCCTCGAGGATGTCGCGACGACGAAGTACGAAAACCTCTCCGGTGGGGAACAACGTCGGACGCTTGTCGGGACGACCATTGTGAACGAACCCGATGTACTGTTCCTCGATGAACCGACGACCGGGATCGACCCGGCGGGACGACGAGACGTCTGGCGACTCATCGAAGACCTCGTTTCAGGGGGGACGACGGTGTTCATGACGACACACTATATGGCGGAAGTAGACCGCCTCGCTGACCGCGTCGGAGTTCTTTCGGATGGTGAACTTGTAGCGATCGATACCCCACATGGGTTGGTTACGGATCACGGGGGCGGGCCTGAACTCGTCATCTCCACGGACGTATCCACGATTCCAGGCTTTCGGACCGAACCGAGCGATCACGGACTTCGTCTCCCTGACGTACCATTGGCAGATGTGGGGTCCGTGGTCGAGCGCCTTCACGCGGAGAACATCGAGGTGACGTCGCTCACCTGGCGAGACCCGGATCTCGAGACGGTCTACCTGTCGCTCACTGGTCAGGACCACGGAAATCACGCAACGCCCCATGGTGATCTCTCGTGAGTCGTCCTCGTCGACTCGTCGCCGCGTTTAGGGCAGGGTGGCGTGCGTTCGTCCGCCGTCGGACAGCACTCTTCTTCACGTTCTTCTTCCCCGCGATTTTGATTGCTATTTTTGGTGCACTCGTCAGCACTGAGGCTGGCGGGCTGTTCGCTCGTCAGCCCCAGTACTATGTCCCGGGATACCTCGCTGTTGTCGTGGTATTTACACCACTCTCGCGTGTCTCGAGTGAGGTCACGCGTCACGACGCAGGCCGACAGTTCGAAAAGCTGGCGACGACCCCGCTCCAGCCCTGGGAGTGGCTCTTTGCTGGGACACTCGTCAATACACTCCTCGTCGGCGCGGCGTCGGTACTCGTTCTCGTTCTTGTCGTCCTCGTCACTGGAGCATCGATCGAGATTTCGCTGTGGCTCGTTCCCGCGATCGTTCTAGGGACGGTACTATTCTGTGGACTCGGATCAATTATTGGACGAATCGCTGATTCACGTGACGGCGCCATCGCGGCCAGCAATGGAATCGGACTTCCTCTCCTCTTTCTCTCGGACACGTTCGTTCCACCTGAACTCCTCCCGTCATGGTTTCGTCCGCTCCTCTCCCTGTCCCCACTCACCTACTTCGCCCGGGCTTCACGAGAGGCGCTGACCACGGGAAACGCCGATATGAATCTCGTGATACTTGCTATCCTGGCTGCGGTGAGTTTCGGAGTCGGGGTGTACGCTCTCCCCTGGCGATCGTAGCTATGCTGCTCCGCAAATCACTGTTGGCGACTAAACGATGGGCCGGCCACGAGCAGTACGAAGACACTCTGGTGCATAGCGTCCCACGAATAGACGTGGTTGAGGAGGATGTAGGTGAGTATCCCAAGGGAGAGCGACAGCGTCCAGGCGATGACTGCGATCCAGCCGACACGAGGGTGGACAGTGTCTGCAAGTTCGGATGGTGGGTGCGTCAACCCGAGCACGATCGCGTGGAGGACGACTGGGACAGCCACGACAGACAGTACCACATGGATCGCGAGCATGGTAATATAGACCGGTCGGATGACCTCCGCATAGGTGGCGAGGAACTGACTCTCCTCAATCACGATCTGTTTTTCGAACCCGCCACCGACCTTGGTCAGGTAGAGGACGAGAAAGAGCATGATGAGACCGAAGGCGGTGAGCATCGCTGCCCGATGTCGTCGGATGTGGCCTCGCCTGATGAAGGAAACGCCGGCTAGCAACGAGAGGAGCGCGGCAGCGTTGACGACTGCAATGATGTCGGAGAGGATAATCACTGTCCCACGATCGATCTCCGGGACTGGTATGAGCCCTGCAAATGCTCCCACGACGAGTGCGTATCCCACGATAGAAACCACCGCCGTAATGACGCGGGGACGATCCCTCGCGACGCGGGACACGTGGGACATGTCTGGATTTACTTCTGCCCACTACATGTGGGTTCGGCTTTTCCGGGAACACTCGGAAGACCACGTCTGTGAACATTATGCATGCCCACCGACTGAATCACCCACGTTCTGCCAGCAACACATGTCGGTGGATAGTATGGACAAAGAACTCAAGCAGTATGTAACTGCTATCGTGATGCTATCACCGATTGAAGGTTTCAACAAGGCCATTTAGTAGGCAGAGCCCGCGTGAATGACGCCCAGATTTACACTGATCGATACGTGCTTCGCCTGCGAATATCGGGCCGATTGCAGTAACCTCATTCGATGAACGCGAGGACGTCACATTCTCGGTCGCCGAGTAACACTCACGATCGTTTTGGTCCAACAATCCTGCTAGCGGTGTTCGGGTCGATTCCAACAAAACGACCTGCGTTGGGGCCGGTAGAGTCAAACAACACGGCCCACAATCCCGACACATGACACGGTACAGGTGGAGTGGCTGTGGTTCTCGGGACTCCTCTTTCCTCGCGCGGGTACCCCATCACTATATCGGAGCGTGTCTCGAGTCGAGCTGGTACGGGGGGTCGACTCGATGAATGATCTCGTTCAGGGCATTTTCGCGGGAGAACAGCGGGCTCTAGCGAGAGCGATCACCGCGATCGAGAACCGGTCCTCGGGCTATCGCGATCTTGTTTCAGCGCTCCACGGACGAACAGGAGAGGCACATGTGATCGGCGTAACCGGTCCGCCAGGAGCGGGAAAATCGACCCTCGTGAACGAGCTCACGCGTGCGTACCGGGCCAAGGATCAGCAGGTTGGAATCATTGCCGTGGATCCAGCGTCGCCTTTCTCTGGTGGCGCCGTCTTGGGGGATCGGATCAGGATGGAGGCGAGCCTCGGTGATCCGGGTGTCTTTGTCCGCTCGATGAGTGCTCGAGGTGCCCTCGGGGGACTCTCACCAGCGACCGACGACGCCGTGACCGCATTCGACGCCTTTGGAATCGACGTCATAATTGTCGAAACAGTGGGGGCCGGCCAGAGCGAGATCGATGTCGTCCGGACGGCGGATACCGTTGCTGTCCTTGTCCCCCCGGGATCGGGTGACGTCGTCCAGACGATGAAAGCAGGGATCCTCGAAATAGCCGACGTCTTCGTCGTGAACAAAGCGGACCGGGACGGGGTCGATCGCCTCGTCCGTGACCTCCACGAACTGATCGACGCGCACGGTATGGCGTCCAGGTCTACGGACGATATCGACGGAGACGAGTGGGAACCGATGATTGTTGAAACTGTTTCGACAGAGGGGCAGGGGATCGACGAACTCGCAACGGCGCTCTCCGAACTCTGGACCTTTCTCGAGACGACCGGACGACTCGAGACGAGACGTCGGGAACGCCACGCTGCATCACTCCGGACGCTCCTCAGAGCGGACCTCGGAGAGTTCGTCGAGGACCGAATCGAGGCTGCTGGGGGTATCGACGACCTTGCTGCCCGAGTGGCGCGCGGGCAGACGAGCCCGTATGACGTCGTTGACGATCTCCTCGCACCCTTCGAGACGTGCCTAGATGAGGCTCGAACAGCGGATACCGACAACGAGTGATCTTCGTTCGATAGTCCCGACTAGACCACAAACGGCTAAACCATCACGGTCGTATGGGATCCCATGCACCTTCGACGGGCAGCACTCGCCGTGCTCGGGGGACTCGGAGCTGCTGCGGTGACCAACGCAACACTCGAACGGTGGGCCGGACGATTCGATCCGACTCTCGAGGGATCCGAACACACCTATCGCTGGCGTGGAATGGACGTCACCTACACGCAGGCGGGGGATCGAACCGATCAAACCATCCTTTTTCTCCACGACGTGGGGCTGACGGCATCGAGTCACGAGTTCGCTGACGCATTTCGAACACTCGCGGATGAGTACCACGTTGTCGCTCCGGACCTTCCGGGATACGGGCGGTCTGATCGACCGCGAATCGACTACGATGCTGCGCTCTACACCGATTTCGTTCGCGAGTTTGCGGCGGACGTCACCCCGGGCGGGATCTGTGTCGCGACCTCGCTCTCTGGGGCCTACGCGGCAATCGCACAGCGCGAAACTGGCGTTTTTTCACGGCTCATTCTGCTCGGCCCCACGACGACAACCCGATCCATCAGACGTCCGCTACGGGAGCGGCTCTTGAATCTCCCGGTGGTCGGGACGGCCGCGTTCAACATCATCGCGAGCAAGCCGGCGATCCGATACCGCGCATTACGTGAGGAAGGAGGGGAACACCCGAACGAGAGAGATGTCGACGCCAGATGGCGAGCTGCACATCAACCAGGGGCGAGATTTGCTCCGGCGGCATTCCTCACAGGCCGCCTCGATCCTGACGTAAGTCTGGCGGGCGTCCTCGAAGAGATAGAGGATCCGGTGACGCTCCTGTGGGGTCGGATGGCCACCGAGACGCCGCTATCGTACGGTCGTGACCTCGCATCCACCGCAAATGCCCGACTTGTCGTCTTCGATCGAGGTGGCTCTCGTTCACATGTCCACCATCCCCAGACGTTTGCTCAAGTGCTTCGTGAGGAACTCACCGGCGAGCATCAACTATCCGAACGGCCCGAGTGAGTGACCAGCTCAGGTACGTGGGCGGAAGACGAGAACTCGTTCCTCCGCCGTTTGTGTGTGCTCGATCGTCGGTTCAACCTCGAGTCCAGGGACCACTGATTCAGGATCCACGCCCCTGAGGACGCCAGTCATTCTGATGTCTTCGAAGTCGACGATAGCAGTTATATACGGGGCGTCATCCGCGAACCGCGGTGTTGGGACGTGGACGACAGTGTATGTCTCAAGTGATCCCGAGTCTGGGAGGGGTCGTTCTCCCAGGTCTGTCGAGCCACAATCCAGACAGATGCGTTTCGGAGGGAGCGAGCCGTGGCCATTTTCACAGATGAGGTAGTAACCTATCCCCTCCTCGATCGCATCGAGCCATTCATCAAACCCGGCGTCACGGGTGTTCGATTCGTCTCCGCGCGTCATTCGGCCACCTCCAGGACGTGCACGACCGCGCTCGCGACAGTCCCACCGGCGTTGTGTGCGACCCCGATATCGGCGTCCGGGACTACATCCGCATTGTGGTGATCACCTCGAAGCAGTCGAGTCAACTCGGCGAGTTGGCCAGTCCCCGTCGCGCCGACCGGGTGCCCTTTTGCCTTTAGACCGCCCGACAGATTTATCGGGAGATCCCCGTCACTCGTTGTTTCACCGTCACGGGCGGCACTAACCCCTTCCCCGGGTTCGTAGAAACCGAGCGATTCCAGGGCAAGGACCTCGGCGATCGTGAAACAGTCGTGGACTTCTGCCACATCCACGTCTTCCGTATCGATTTCCGCGTCACGGTATGCTTCGGTGGCAGCATCGGTCGCGGCAGGGGTGCCTGCGAGGAAGTCACGATCCTGAAGCGCCATCCGATCGCCACCTTGTCCTGTTCCCGTAATCACGACCGACGCATCGAGATCATGCGTCGCGATATATTCTTCCGAGGCGAGCACGACGGCGCTAGCTCCATCTGTGATGGGACAGGAATCGTACATGCGCAATGGATCCGCGATCATCGGTGACTCACGTGCAGTCTCAACGTCGATGGGTTCCTGGAAGTGCGCGTACTCGTTATCGACGGCATTCGCATGGTTCTTGACCGCTATATGCGCCAGATCAGTCGGGTTCCCTCCATACGTCTCGAAATATGCCCTCGCCATGAGGGCATACGCACCGGGGAACGTCACTCCAGCCCGAACCTCGTACAGCTCGTCCGCGGCGATGGCAAGCGCCTCCGTTGCACCACTTGTCCCAAGGTTGTTCATACGCTCGGCCCCGCCCACGAGGACAAGATCTGTCTCGCCGTTCCTGATTGCATGTACCGCGTGCCGTACGGCGACACCACTCGACGCACAGGCTTCCTCGAATCGCGTGGCGGGAACGTCCAGGCCTGCACTCTCTGCCATGAGCGGGCCGTGATGGCCCTGGTGTTCCGCGAGTTCGCCCATGAAATTCCCGTAGTACACCGCGTCGACGTCCATCCGATCGACTGCGGCATCCTCGAGTGCGGCCAGTGCGGCCTCTGCGAAGAGATCGCGACTTGTCCGTTCGGGGTGAACGCCGAAGCGGGTCAACCCGACGCCGGCAACATGGACGGCTGCCATACACGGTAGTTGGGCCGCCCTGGTGAAAAGAGACGCGACACGGTGAATCGCTCCTCCTCACATACCCATATCGTCTGCCGCGTCCGGGATCGGCAATTCATGTGGCGCTGCGTCCAGGAGCTCCGCAGCGTGATCCACGGCCATGTCGAATCCGTAGTACCGCTCGCGTTCGTCGCCGTCGATGCTGTCGCGAACAGTCAGCATCGCGTAGCCGTCAAGGTTTTGGACAATGACAGCACTTCGACCGTCGCGCTCAAACGAGAGAACACGTTCCTCGGATGTCTCGTAGTACCGGGCGGAGATACCGTTCTCCGTTCGCGTGACGTCGGTCATTGGACACGTGTCGACGTCCGATGGTCAGATAAGTGTCGATTCTCCCGGATCATTCGAGCAGTCGATCCGCGATCGTGTTGCGCA
>CAZEDI010000108.1:0-6915 GCA_964510865.1 uncultured Halobacteriales archaeon | reverse complement strand
AGGCGTAGGTGACCAGGTTCTTCGGCTGAGTGTAGCGGAACATCTCGACCGGCTCGTAGTAGATGAAAGGGTGGTTGGATACGAGATGCTGAATCTGGTCCTTGAACTGCTTGAATCGGGGCTTCGATCTAATGTCGTGCCACCTGTACCCCGGCACAATTATCGGGTTGTTGTTTTCTAGTGCATTTCTGGCGTTCAGCAGGGCCTGAAGCCCCTCCGGTCCCTTAATCTCGGGCGGAAAATGGGGGCTCTCAATACCTGTGACGCCGCTTATTCTGACTTCTTCGAGCCCGTCGGTGTTTCGGGAAACGAACTGTATTTCTTGCATTATTCTTCGACCTCGTTCGCGAATTGCTGGAGCTTTTGGAACACCTCATCCAGAGCTGAGCGTGGGAATATCACGGCCCCTTCAGTTGTCTCGCCCTCCATGAGCGAGAACCGTTTTTCGGTAAGATGGAAGTGTAGCTCGTCGTTCCTGCCCCTCGCGAGCTGAATATCCAAGATGGTGTCGCCCTCCTCGACGCGTTCCCGGCCATAGGAATGTAAGGGGCGACCGTTTGGGTAGTATAAATACATCTGTTTGTCCCGTTTGACTCGATAGACCTCACGCAGCCGACGAAGGGTATCCAGATGCTTGGTCACCGTCTGTCGCGTCAGTTCCGTCACCTCAACAATCTCGCTGATTGTGATGCCTTCTCCCTCCCCATACCGACGAACCGCCCGGCGGACTTTGTCGAGGGCCAGTGTGCCCTCGTCGCTGTCAATGAATCCCTCCACGCTACGTTCATCGTCGGCGATTTCCTCTAGCGGATCGTCGAGGTCCGATCCTAGTGTTAGTGCGGACACTTCATCAAGACCATCATCACCACTTGAGTTGGACATTTTTATCTACCTATGTGGTCGGTTCGGCCTATTTAGTATAAATAACTTGCCCAACCAGAGTGAAAGTAGAAGCCAAAAAGCGCCGTGAAGTTCAAGTACCTCCAGATAAGAGCGGTTGGTAACGTCCGACAAGGACGGAGATGAAAAGTCGCGATTCCGGTCGGTGGAATCTGCGATGTCAGAAGAGTCGCACCCGACTCGCCTTGGCAGGTTGGGTGGGTGCGACTCGGGCTGGAGCAGTACGGCAAGCGCGGTAAGCGCAGCTCGGACAGGCCAGCCCAGATGGGGTTTGGTCCTGCCCCGGCATGAATCCTGCGTCTACTGCGCTCATGTAAGCCGAGCTCAGGACCATGAGCGAACACAATGACGCCGCTGATCGCGGCAACGACGCCGATGCATCGACGCGAGAATCAACGGACGCCCTCACGGCACCCATCAACCGTGCACAGGGGCTCATCGAGTCCCTCCTGAACGACCTGCCGCCAACATATGCACGGGAAGTCGAGCACCTCGCAACCGACCTAGAGGTGCTGGAGCGCTGGACGGACGACGCTGACGACGGTGGTGTCGAAGCGCTAGCTGGCGCCACAACGGTCGTCGAAACGGCCCAAGTCCGTGTCGACTTCCTTCAGGAGGAGGTAGGTGATACGGATCCGGACGTCGCGAGCAGACTCGGTAACGTCGAGGACGCTCTCGGGGAGATTGCGACCATCGTGGCCGACCTCGAGATCACGACTACAGCGTACGTCACGTACGTCAACCGATCGTTCGCCGACCGGTACTTCGATGCCGAAGTGCAGGTCAGCACGCTGCTGATCGCCGGCATCGACGACGAGAACATCGAGGAGAAGGTCGACGAGTTCGGGCTGTTCCCCATGAACGGCTTGTTCGGCCAGAGCGTCGAGGACCTCGCTTTCCCGGCGAGTTGGGACACCGACCTCTCCGAGGAGCATCGAACCTACTGGACGTCCACGAGCGACGGCGGCAAGATCGCATGAGTCAGGGCGCCGCCATTGAGGACGAGCTCTCGACCAGCTGTCGGCGGGCCTTGGAGCACCTCCGGGAGCGTCGACCCGAAGCAGAGGTCATCGCCGTCTATGGTGACTGGGCCTACATCAGCGTCGGCGAGATTGACGTTGCTGCCGCCACAGACGTCTTCGAGCGCGACACCGCGGAGGGCATCGTCCGGATTCCCACGAACTTCCCCTGCAATACCGCACCCTACGGCCTCATCACCGTGCCGTACCTGGAGCGCAGCGACGGCCAGTCGATAAGCAAGCAAGAACGCTCCCACGCGAAGGCCGCACCCGTCGAGGAAACCTTGGGGACCGACGACATCGGGTTCTGGAGCTGGAGGTGGAACCAGCTCTCAAGCAGCGACCCGTCGGACCTGAAGGTGGCTCCGGACATGTTCCGCGAGCGCCTTCGCATGGAGTGAGCCGTGCCGGCCGGAACACCCGCAACCCCGCTGACCGCCGCAGACGCTGACGAGGTCCATCTCGCGTTCCCGCGTCGGGTTTACGACGAACTTCAGGAGGTACTGTTCCCGAAGGACGAGTCCCACCCGTTCGCGGGCAAGTTCGAACGTGGCGCGTTCTGTGTCGTGAACCGCAGCACGGGTGTCAAACGGGTGACTTACCTGGTTCGTGAGGTCGTCCGCCCGGAGTCCGAGCGTGACCTCGACGCTTCGAACCGGCAGGACGACGCAATCAAGCGCGATCGAGAAACCTCCATCGCGTCTCGCCTCATCGGAAAAATGAGCGGCGGGGATGGCTATCTCGGACACCACCTCCGGTTCAGTCAGGAGTACCACCACCGTGCACTCGAACGGGCGCGCGAACTCGACGGTGGCATCCTCCGCGTCCACACCCATCCTGGAACCGGAGGCGTCGCTCCATCCACGATTGACCGCCGGTCGGCCGAGCGTGTCTTCGACGGAGATGTCGACCGCCTCCCGCCCGCCGCGCCCCTCGTCGCAGCTATCACCAACGAGGCCGAGGCGTGGTCTGCGCGAGTCTACGAGTTCGGCGCCGACAGTCAGGTTTCGGTGACACCTGCCACGGCCATCCGGCTCGTCGGCCCCGAATTCGAGAAGCGCGAGACACCCGATTCACCCCTGGGACCCGCGGGCGCCGTAGGGAGGATCGGCCACGAGGAACAGGACAGCACCATCCAGGCGTGGGGGACTGACGGCCAACGGACTCTCGCCGGTATGCGCGTCGGCTTGGTCGGCTGTGGCGGGGTAGGATCGATTCTCGCCGAGCACCTGTCCCGGTTGGGGGTGGGCGAGCTCGTCCTCGTCGACTTCGACCGGCTCGAACCGGCGAACCGAAACCGGGCTCAGGGCGCCACCCGCATGGACGTCCGCCAGCGCCGGCTGAAGACGCGGGTCGCCGAGCGGGTCGCGCACATGTCGGCAACGTCGCCGGATTTCGATACGACGGTCGTCGACGGGAGCCCCGTCGAGGCGGATCCCGAGTTCACCGCCGTACCGGAGCTACTGGACTGCGACGTCATCGTCGAGGCGGTTGACGCGGCGCGGCCGCGGTTGGTTCTGGACCACATCGCCAGCGCCCACTGCATCCCCGTCGTCAGCGGAGGCAGCCGACTCCACGTGGAGGCTGACGGAATGCTGGCCCACGAGGCAAAGGTCGAGGTGAACGCGACCGGGCCCGGTTGGCCGTGCTTCGAATGCCAGCGTGTCTGGCGCCCGCAGGACGTCGAGTACGAGCACGAGGACCCACGGTTCCGGGGCGAGCGCGGCTACGTCGACGGGGGAGTCGATCCTGAGGAGCTGCCCAGATCACCATCGGTCATCGGCATCAACGCCATGGTGGCAGGGCTCGTCCAGCGCCGCTTCCAGGCCATCGTCCAACAGGTCGGCCTCCGGGTCGTCCCCCCGACTCGGCTGAATCCGCGAGATGTCGAGCTGGAACCTGCCTCGATAATCGTATGCGCGGACGACTGCGGTCGTGCGCCGATTGCCGCTGGCGACCAGCACTCCCTCCCGACCGGGACGGACTGGTCGATGCGTTACGAGCGAGATGATTTCTCGATGCCGGAGATCAAGACGAACGTTAGTGGCCGGGAGGATGGAGGTTGATATGGGTCGGAGAGAGCGGTACTTCGTCGGGTCGCTATTCAGCAGGCAGGCCCTCTACGCGTACGGGATTGGCAGCGGTGTTACAACGGCGATTCTTTTGGTTACATTTGCTCTTCAAGGGGTGCGACCACAGATGCGATTGATTGACTGGGGGCCAACCTTCCTCGCGTATCTCCTCGAGATGTACATCCGGGTGTCCCTTCCCATCTGGATTCCGCCTATAACGTGGGTTGAGGTCATTGTCGTCTGCGCCAACGCCTTCTTCGGCCTTGTCGTCCTCTGGTATTGGTCCGAGAAGTACTACCGGAGCACGTTCTAGTCGACCAGGGTAGATATCTTCACCCGTGAGGGGGTGGGGTATCGCATCTGTCCAAAAGATGTGAATCTCTGAATATCACGCTCTGGTGGGACTATGGATGACGAAGTTGGAATCCCGAGAGTAGGTCCTTCTTCCGAGTATTATCACCGTCTTCCTGATCCTCGGATACGAAACCACCGTGGCGATTGCTACTCCGTTCCGCGAAGCATGGCGTCAATCACAATCCGTTCCAGGTACTCCTCTTTCGTGATTTCCCCCGCCGTGAACTCCCGAGCCCAAGAGGCCCGGATAGACACGGAATTGGTAGGTTGGCCGTCCTGACGTAGGAAGATAACATCCAGCGATTGGTGCTCCGGAGCGGCTTCCTCCGAGGGGACGTGCTCCGCGTACAGTCTGGCGATTGTGCCGAGATCCTTCAGCCTCGGTTCGTCCGGTTCGGGGTTGTGGTAATACTCAATCACCCACCGACGATTCTCTTCACCGATCGCCTCGACATCGATGTCTTCCGCCTCGACATCCTGTCGGAACTCTTGGAAGGCTTCCGACGGGGCCAGCAGCTCCGAGAAGACCATCCCTATACCGAGCCCCGTCACGAGAACCGCGATCAGAACGACCGCGGCTGTCGAAACCTCCAGGTTGGTTCGGCGGAGGAATCGGCGTCGGGTGGCTGGCATCGACCACAAACCACCCAGAACCATCAGGAAGCCCCCAGCCGCCTGAATCATCATGAAAAGCAGACCGAAGGCAACCAATCCCACGCCGAACAAGTAACCAAAAATCGCACCTGCGGTGATTCGCCGCGTGGTGCCCGAATCCCCTCCATCTTCATCGTCCATCGTCATACAGTGGCTTTGGTCTCGCTCCGACTGCCGGAGGGGACTCGGTGTCCCATCCGTCGGGACTCAAATCGGGATGACCATGCAGCATTGATAGTCATCGGAGCGCGTCGATTTCGGCGAGTGAGCAGTCGTCTTCGGCCTCGCGAACAAGCAGTCCTGACCCTCATATTCTTCTCTCGGTCGATGACTAACATCCAACATATCTTATTTGTTCGTATTTGCTGACCCATCAGATATATCTGTTCTATCACTTTCGGTCCCACCCCTCAGCGGTTCCTGTGATGGGACTGGTGCCGGAGACGAAGGTTCGAATACTGGAGAACCTATCCGAGGAGCCGTCCCACGGGTATCGTATTGCTGAGGAGCTCGATCTGTCGCACGGGTATATCTACACTCACCTGAAGGAGCTCCGCGAGGAAGGGATGATAGAGCTGGTCGAGGAACGGGGCGGCAAGAAGGTGTACGCACCGACCGAGAACGGGGAGTACCTCCTCAAGGCGCTGTCCGATCGTTGATGAACGCGCGGTGAACCTTTAACCCGGCCCGCGGGCGATGCTTGGCCGATGGGCAACCACGACGAGCACGACATCGGCTACGTCCGTGGCCAGATCGAGGGGTTCATCTTGGGTATGATGAGACATTCATCCTCCGTCGGTGGATTCGATCAGGCGAGGTGGGAGGGCCTCTACGGCAGCCGGATAATCTACGACAGCGTACCGGCCTACCCATCCACCGAGGCACGCCGCCGGGGCGAGGACCTCGTCGTGCTGGCGGACTGGGTCGAGGCGACAGAGGAGAAGTACCTCAAGGAGGGCGTCGCGCTGCCGCGGGACCGCCCCGGGTCCCTCGTCTTCGAGGACAGCACCGTGGTCACGAGCTTCGCCGGCGAACCGGTCATGTTCTCGCTCGACGAGGAGGACACCGCCGTCGTCGAGACGTGGGACCGACTGCTCCTCGATGTCGTCCGTGACGCCTATGACTACGATGCGCGAGAGATTAGTGGAAGGATTACTTGATAAGGCCAATCGGATTAGACAGGGTGGATGGGTTAGCAGGTCCGAGCTGGCTGTCTGGGGGTTATTCGCTCGACCTCTGCTTTCCGATGATGCCGGGTTAGACGAACTGGGAAGAGGAACCGTGTCGATAGACATCTTCGAGGTATTCTCTGGCGGTCCCGACCGGAAGCTTACCGACCTCATTGTAGTCTCCCTCTAGCTCCCGGTACCGGCCGATGGCTCGTCCTTGTGCGAACAGCGCCCGCTCCATTGTCGCAACCTGGTCGGCGTTCTCGCAGTTGTCGAAGAAGTACCGGATGAGGCGTTCATAGGCGACCCGGGAACACACGAGTCCGTATTGGAGCGATCTCGATTCATCCTCGGACGTGTGGGTCCGATGAGCCCGCGCGACCCAGACATCGAGAATGGGGAATCGACTGGAATACTTGTTGTGACTGTCTGCGACGTGCAGGAGGAACTGCGGCGTGACCGTCGACATTGAGTCGGGGCTGAGCGGTCCGCCTTCGGATCTGAGACGATTCCTGAGTTCGACGAAGGCTTCCGAAACGCCCTCCAGCGGGGCCTCTGTGACGCCACCCTCAATCGTGTCGCATAGCTCCTTGGCGTCCTCAAGGAACGGGCCGAGTTCGCTGAGACTGTGTGCTCGATGAAGAGACTTCCACCTCCAGAGAGCTTCGAGCTTTCTCTTTGGGGACTCTCCAAGCACCCTGTTGTAACGCGCGAGTTCGTGGGCAGGGTACTGGCTGGCCCAGAACC
>CAZEDI010000107.1:0-6922 GCA_964510865.1 uncultured Halobacteriales archaeon | reverse complement strand
CCGGCATAGGTTTCCTTTGAGTGCTTGTCTGATCTCAGCCCGCGAGGGGGTTGGCTCTTCCTCGAGGAATTCGTGGGCCGTCAATACCATTCCGGGTGTACAGTATCCGCATTGGAGGCCATGCTCCTCGTGAAAACTCTCTTGAATGGGCGTCAGTCCGTCCTCCGCGAGTCCAGCTGCAGTCGTGACGTCGCTCCCATCCGCTTGGACGGCGAGGACAGTACACGACTTGACGACATCTCCATCGAGTTCGACAGTGCACGCTCCACACTTTCCACTTTCACAGCCAATATTCGGGCCAGTGTACCCGAGTTGGTCGCGGAGGGCATGGACGAGGAGCGTGCGTGCCTCGACTTGTAGCGTTTCCTCGGATCCGTTTACCGTTATCGCAATATCGTGATCTGACATACTGAGCGTCGTTCCTGTGCTGTGTCGACCCTCGTCTGCTCCGTCCCCGCGAGCGGCCGAACGTCTGAATATCCAATGATCGTTCTGCCGACATAAAAAGATTCGTCCACCGGCACGGTCCGTCGACGGCACCTCTTTGGCGGACGCAGTCCAAACCCGTACTCGTGAACAGCTCGTCGGACGACGCACTCCCCGTCATACAACCACCGTTCGAGGGGACGATTGCAGATCTGACAGTCGTCGGTGTGCTCTTGGCCGCTGGCCGCTCCTCCCGCTTCGGTCCCGAGTCGAAACTTCTCGCGACTCTCGAAGGTGAACCCCTCGTGCGACGAGCAGCGAATTCACTCGAGAATGCAGACCTAGATGAGATAGTCGCAGTTATCGATCCCGGGGCGGACGCGGTGCGGTCGGTCTTATCTTCGACTGGCCTCCAGATCGTGACAAATACAGAACCCGGTGCGCCGCAATCCGCATCAGTTCGAACTGGAGTCGCGTGGGCGCGTGGTCGGGCCGACGCAGTAGTCTTTGCACTCGGTGATATGCCGTGTGTGTCATCGCGGAGCGTCGATCATGTCGTCGACGCGTTTCGAGCTGGCAGTGGGACTGCACTCGCAGCCGGCTATGAAGGTCAACGCGGCAATCCAGTACTTTTCGGGGCTCGACATTTTACCGCACTGGCGAACCTCGAGGGGGATCGAGGTGGCCGAGCGGTACTTGTAGATGCCCCGCACGGAGCTATAGTCGAAACGGGGGATCCTGGGACCCGGGTTGATATCGACTACCCGGAGGATCTCGAAGCTCTTCACGATCGATGTGAGGGTGAGCTTTCGTAGCGTTCCCAGCGACGGCAACTCATGTGTCGGACCGTGGGCCGGAGCACTTTTGCCAGCCCACGAGCGTGAAGAGACATGGCAGTCGACGAACCGGACGATCTCGCCGACTTTCTCACCTTCCGAGAGGCTCGGGGACACGATGTCGACGACGTCGATACCTACGCTGCACTCGCGACTGACCTTCGTGAGGTGGTGACAGGCGAAGTCCGCTTCGACGAATACTCACAGGTCATCTATGCAACGGATGGAAGTATTTACCAGGCCCGCCCTGCCGGCGTTGTCATCCCGCGGACGGTTGAAGACGTCCGCGCCGCAATTCGCATTGCCGGCGATCACGACGTACCGATCCTCCCCCGAGGAGCGGGGTCGTCTCTCGCTGGACAGGCCGTGGGCCCCGGTTGTGTGGTCCTGGATCTCTCTAAGTACATGGACCAGATCGTCGATGTCGATCCAGAGGCAAAGAAAGCAACAGTGCAGCCCGGTGTCGTCCAAGATGACCTCGACGACCTCCTCGCCGAACACGGTCTCAAATTTGCGCCGGATCCAGCCTCCTCGAACCGGGCAACGATCGGTGGTGGTATCGGGAATAACTCTACCGGAGCTCACTCTGTCAGGTACGGGATAACAGACGCATACGTACCAGAACTATCGGTCGTACTCGCCGATGGATCCCTCATTCACACTCGCGAGATCGTCCTCGATTCTGACGAGTGGGAACACGTCGTCGGAAAGGATGATCTCGAGGCACACATCTACAAGACGGTCCGGACAGTCGTCGAGGAGAATGCCGACGAGATCGAGACTCGCTATCCCGAGTTGAAACGGAACGTCTCCGGATACAATCTGGACCGGGTGCTCTATGAAAACGACGATGGTGACCGTTGTCTTAACCTTTCGAAACTGCTCGTCGGGGCAGAAGGTACTCTCGGCGTGGTCGTTGAGGCAACGGTAGATCTCGTTTCTCTGCCCGAGGAGACCGCCCTCGCGGTATACATGTATGATGACCTCGTCGACGCGCTTACGGCAGTCCCGGTCGCGCTCGACCATGCCGTGAGTGCCGTCGAACTCATGGACGACGAGGTGTTTCGTTTGGCGAGAGAATCCGACGGATACGCTAGATACGTCGATCCGATCCCACCGGAGACGGAGGCAGCGTTGATGCTCGAGTTCGACTCGGATCTGTGGACCGACTTCGAGGCGGCGATCGACGAGACAAACGCGGCCTTGCTGGACGATGGTCCTGCATTTGACGTCATCGAGGCACACACAGACGCGGACCAACAGGACCTCTGGTCGCTCCGGAAGGCAGCTATCCCGCTCTTGATGGGCATGGAAGGCGATCCCAAGCCGTATCCATTCATCGAGGATGCTACTGTCCCGCCTGCCGAGCTCGCGACGTACGTCCGACGTTTCGAGGAGATTCTGCGGGATCACGGAACGGACGCCGCTTACTTCGCACACGCTGGTGCGGGAACACTCCATATCCGTCCGATACTAAATTTGAAAGAGGAACGGGGTATCGAGACAATGCAGGCTATCGCCGATGACGTGACGGATCTGGTCGTGGACCATCACGGGTCATTCTCGGGGGAGCACGGGGATGGCATGGCCCGTACGGTGTTTAATCGGAAAATGTATGGCCCCGATCTGTGGGACGCGTTTAAAGCGGTCAAGACTGCGTTCGATCCCGGCTGGCACATGAATCCCGGAAATGTCGTCTACCGGAACAGTCCGAGTGACGTCGGGCCGAATTCGGAGCGAGGGGTAGGGGCGGATATGCGCGAGAACCTCCGCTATGGTCCCGAGTATAAGTCGATTGAACCCACGACCACACTTGATTTCGACGACGAGGGAGGATTCTCTCACCTCGTCGAACTCTGCAATGGCTGTGGCACCTGTCGACAGACTGGATCGGAAACCATGTGTCCCACCTACCGAGCCTCGAATGATGAGATGGAAACGACACGTGGACGGGCCAACATGCTCAGAGCCGCGATCTCCGGGGAGCTCTCCGAGGACGAACTCTACACGTCGACCTTTCAAGAAGAGGTACTCGATCTCTGTCTTGGGTGCAAAGGCTGTGCAAACGATTGTCCTACTGGCGTTGACCTTGCCAAGCTCAAGGCGGAGGTCAAACACCAGTATCACGAACGTGAGGGAGCGAGTCTCCGCGAGCGATTCTTCGCGAACGTCGAGACGGTATCACGGATCGGGAGCACTCTCGTTCCAGTATCCAACTGGCTCCAGGCGATGCCGGGATCCGGATTGATAACGGGGACTCTCCTTGGAATCGCCCCCGAACGCGATCTTCCAACGTTCTGCAGGGAGTCACTCGAGGACTGGTTCGACGCACGCGGCGGCGCACGGGTTGCCGAGGCCGATGCGGTCGATCGGGTATTGTTGTTCCCCGATACCTTCACGAATTATAGCAATCCTGCTGTCGGCATTGCTGCTGTGCAGGTTCTCGAGGCTGCAGGCATCCACGTCTCCATTCCGGGGGAGACAGGACCGAGCGGTCGGGCTGCGGTCTCGGAGGGCTTTTTGGACCTTGCTCGAGAGCGCGCGCGACACAACGTGGACGTACTCGCACCGTACATAGACGATGGCTGGTCCGTTGTTTGTCTCGAACCGTCGGATGTGGCGGTCTTCCATGACGAGTACGCGGATTTGCTAGAGGGTGGTGACGTGTTGACGGTCGGAGCAAACACATTCGGTGTTTGTGAATATCTCGACGTCTATCACCGGGATGCAGCAGTATCGTTCGATGCAAGGGATACGGTATCCTACCATGGGCACTGCCAGGCGAAAGCGCTAAACGAAGCAGGACACGCTGCGGCAGTTCTCACGCGCGCTGGGTACGATGTGGATGTCGTTGATTCCGGTTGCTGTGGGATGGCTGGGGCGTTCGGATACGAAGCCGAGCACTACGATCTCTCCATGGCGATCGGTCGGATATTGGACGACCAATTACGAGAGAGCGGGGGAACGATCGTCGCATCCGGGGCTTCCTGTCGATCACAGCTCGCCGAACTCCGTGGTGATCATCCCGCACATCCCGTCGAAAAACTCGCCGAGGCGCTCGTGATGTAGGTGATCTCAGAGGGCGTCCCGGGTAGCCGCCACGCCTGCATCGGCGTCTACCATTGCTCCGTGGGATTCGAGGGTATTCCCTAGCATAGAGACAAGGAATGTGACATTCTCAGCACGGGCAGAGTGGCCCATACACCCGATCCGGAATATCTCGCCTGCGAGGTCGCCCAACCCGCTCGCGATCTCTAGATCGTACATGTCCAGGAGTTGTTGGATGACGGCGGTGTCGTCGACGCCGTCGGGGACACGTACCGCGTTCAGGCTGGGGAGCCAATAGTCTGGTGGGGCGTTCATGTCGAGGCCCATCGCCTCGACACCTGCGACGAGTGCCCCCGCAATCTCGCGATGACGATCCCACCGTGCCTCGATACCTTCTTCGGCAACTAACCGGAGAGCCTCGCGGAGTGCATAGATGTTTGTGATCGGTGCGGTGTGGTGATAGGCTCGCTCTTCACCCCAATATTCTTCGAGAAGTGATAGATCGAGATACCATGACCGGGGATCCTCCTCTCGGTTGACGACTTTGGCCATCGCTTCGTCCGAGAGCGTCAGGGGACTGGCGCCCGGTGGACAGGAAAGGCATTTCTGTGGACCAGCGTATGCGACGTCGAGGTCCCACTCGTCGACACGAAGTTCAACGCCACCGAGTGAGGTGACCGTGTCGGCAATGACGAGCGCATCATGGTCGTGAGCAATATCGGTGAGTGCAGGGACATCGGGCTGCAAGACACCCGTCGATGTCTCGGCGTGGACGAATCCAACGACATCCGGATTATGAGATGCACATGCTGCGGCGACGTCGTCCGGATCAAGTGGTTCCCCCCACGGGGCGTCCACTTCGACGATGTGGCCACCCGCGCGCTCGGCCATGCTTGCCATTCGCCCGCCAAAATACCCGTTCGTAGGAACGAGAACCGTGTCCCCAGGGACGACCACGTTCGCAAACGCAGCTTCCATCGCTGCCGAGCCGGTCCCGGAGACAGGAATGGTGTACTCGTTTTCGGTTCGGAATGTGTATCGCAATAACTCCTGGACTTCGTCCATGAGTCCGACGAAGGCTGGATCCAGGTGACCGACAAGGGGAGTACTCATTGCGCGCAATACACGTGGATGAACGTCGCTCGGGCCAGGACCCATCAACGTTCTATCAGGTGGGTTCAATTCTCCAACCGCTGGGGCGTCGTGCATACCCTCCTCGAATGAGGGTACCATCAAAAACTACACGAATTCGGAACTTCCGGTACGATGGATCCGGTCGTGAATTCGCAGCTGGCGCTCGAATGGAAAAAATTGATCAGGAATCGATGCTACCGGGAGACGAGCTTACTGACGCTTAACGTTCTTCGCGCGAGGCCCCTTCGGGGCGTCGTCGATGTCGAACTCGACGTCCTCGCCCTCTTCGAGGTCGGGGCCGCCAACGTCCTCCATGTGGAAGAACACGTCGTCGTCTGCGTCGTCGGACTGAATGAAGCCGTAACCCTTCCGATCATGGAAGAAGTCGACCGTACCTTTTGCCATTACAGATAGTAATGAGCCCCCCCGAGGTATAAGGATTCCGTGATGGTCGCTACCACGACCCGCTGGGTCTAGTAGTGAGTACGACGGGTTCGTCGATCTCACCTACGGGGTAGACGTAGATATCTCCGTGGACGCCCTCTGCACCGCGGAGACAGTGTATCCATGGTAGATCCCCGACTGGGATCATGGCAATGGAACAGTCGCAGGGGGGCGACAGGATCTACATCGCCACGCTTGTCGATGATGTCCACCGTTTGTGTTCGAGGATATGACGGTAGTTTTTCAATATGATACTCCTCTACGAGACGAAAAATCGCCGATGAAAGCGACGAGACCTACATCCACACGGATAATTCTCGGAAATGATACTAGCTCGTAACCATTACCTTCGTGGGCTCGGAACCTTTCGGCCGATGAAAGCCATCAGGATGCGAGATGTCAGGAAGACGTTCGGTGATGTCATCGCGCTGGACGGACTGGAACTCGACGTCGAGGAGGGTGAGTTCTTTGGATTGCTTGGACAGAATGGCGCGGGAAAGACCACGACGATTAACGTGCTTACAGGACAGGTTGCTCCGGACGCCGGCGAAACGAGCGTGGTCGGACTCGACCCCACGAGAGATCCTGTCGAAGTCCGCAGGCGGGCTGGCATTCTTCCAGAGAAAGAAACCCCGCCGAGTTTTCGAACCCCTCGTGAGTATTTCTCGTTCATTGGAGACGTCCGGGAGATGGCACCCGATACTCTCGACGCCCGCATCGAGGAGTGGTCAACTCGTCTCGATCTCGCTGGGCTCCTCGACACACTGTGCGCCGACCTCTCGCGGGGGCAACAGCAGAAAGTGATGATCGCCCAAGCGTTCCTCCACGAGCCTGAATTAGTCTTCATTGATGAGCCTCTCGCAAATCTGGATCCCGTCATGCAGGAACGAGTGAAATCATTTCTCGCTTCCTACAATACGGCGGGAAACACGATCCTCATCTCCACACACGCGACGACCGTCGCGGAGGAGCTCTGCGACCGCGTTGCGTTGCTCGATTCAGGAACTCGAATCGCCGAATGCGAGGTAAACAAA
>CAZEDI010000106.1:0-7028 GCA_964510865.1 uncultured Halobacteriales archaeon | reverse complement strand
ATCGAGCTCTCCGAGCAGGGCCACGACACGCTCGAGCAAAAGCGTGACAAGCTCATCATGGACTTCATGGACATCATCGATCAAGCGCAGGACGTCCGTGAAGATCTCGAAGCGGATTACGATCGGGCCCAGGATGCCATCAATCGGGCTCGTGCGATGGAAGGAGACGTGGCTGTCCGGGGTGCCGCTGCGGCGCTCAAGGAGCATCCCGAAATCACGGTCGAATCCGAGAACATCATGGGTGTTGTCGTTCCCCAGATCGAGTCCTCGCGCGTCCGGAAGACGCTGGACCAGCGGGGATACGGTGTGCTCGGCACCTCAGCCCGCATTGACGAAGCAGCCGACGCCTACGAACAACTCCTCGAACAGATCGTGTTGGCGGCCGAGGTCGAGACCGCTATGCGCAAGCTGCTCGAAGAGATCGAGACCACGAAACGTCGCGTCAATGCTCTCGAGTTCAAGTTGCTCCCCGAACTCCGCCAGAATCAGGAGTACATCGAGCAGAAGCTCGAAGAGCAAGAGCGCGAGGAGATCTTCCGCATGAAGAAGATCAAGGATAAAAAAGAGGCGGAAGAGCGGGAGGCTCGGGAAGCCGAGCAGGAAGAGCCAGTCGAGGTCGTCGCGGACGGCGGATAGCTGAGTCACTTCATCGAGACGAGTCGATGTCACTGGCGCGGGAATACCGACTACAATGGATGGCAGTCAATTCTAGCTGTGGATAGGTGGGCCGTAAGGCGATATGTTTCGGAGAAACACTCGTATCCCGGCCACACGTTTCTGTAGCCGTGGTATGCCACGTGTCCGAGTGACGGGATACGCGTCCCGAGAGAACCCCCATCGTGGGACGTAGCAATGCACAAGGAGGGTCACCTCGGTCTCGCACTGGTATGGTATGCACCGATCGCGTACGTCCTTTCGATCCACCAGCTCCCGGACGTGCTCGGTCTCGGGCTTGTCGGGATCCTGTTCTGGAGCCTCGCGCCGGACATCGACCACACCGTTCGCGGACTTTCCCACCGAGGACTCACCCATACGGTCCTTGCTGCAGGTGTAGCCGGGCTCGTCACCGCGCTCCTCGCGACGGGTCTCGTGTGGAGTGGATTGGGTGGCGAGAGCGTGCTCGGAGTACCCTCGAAACCATACACGTTCCCAGGGGCTGCCGGTTTCGGATTCCTCGTCGGGATGCTCGGCGTGCTCTCTCATTTGATCGGGGACGTGGTAACACCGATGGGGATACGCCCGTTCGAGCCATTCTCGGATACCGAGTACTCGCTATATCTCGTGGCCTCGAACGACAGGCGCGTGAATGGACTTCTAACTCTCGTCGGTGGCGCAGCCATGCTCGGTGCGCTCGTCATCGCAGATGCCGGGCTTATCCACTGACGTCGTCCTCCGTCTCGTCCTCTACTACGGCCCTGTGATCTCGAGCGTTGGGACTCGTACTGGTGCGCACACCCTTTTGCTGTCACCAGCTGTGGAAGACACCTTCTGGTCGTGGTAGAGTCATCCGTCTCGATCGTTTCGAGACGGTGTCACCGGTCGTCCACGAATACGTCGATCGTGGCACCAGGACGATTCACGACCACGTCGGCGTTCACGTCCAACCATCGGTGCGTCCTGTAGGGGGCGCCCTCCGGGGAGATGTAGATCGTTTCGCCGGACGAGAGGTCCTCGAAGGCCTTCTCAAGCCCGTAGCGTGTCGACACCACGGTTTCGCCATCACCTGGTCTGTCGCGTTGCATGCGTGCACATCCCGCGGTCGCGGCAAGTCCCGCGAGCAGCGTGAGAAACCCTCGTCGCTGGAACTCGCCCATGGGGTTGCAGTTCGGTCAGGAGGAGGATAGCTACGAGGGTGCTAGGCCAGGGACAGTCGGGAGTCTTTATCCGCGCGGCCTCGAATCCTCCGACATGTCGTGTCCGAACTGCGGGGACGCGGTCGTCAGGTTTCCGGTCCCACCAGAACTCCATGAATATGCTCCCGACGGCTCGGCCCACGCAGCCATCTGTACGACCTGTCTCACGGTCGTTCCAGCGGACGAGGCTCCTCCCGAGCCCGATTTCTCACGTGTCGCCGATGCTGTTCCGGATGGCGATGTTGGTGTGGCGATGGCCCTCGCTATCGGTCTCGTTATCGAATCCGTCGCGCTCAACCGGGAAGCGATCGCGACGCTCTTCGAACGCGTCCAGGACGAGGGTGTCGACCCGTGGCTAGTACTCGAACGACTCGACGTCGCTGGATCACTCGACCCCGATGCCGACGTGGAGCGGGCCTATCGACAGCTCGACCAGCTGCTTCGATAGCGAAGACCGCCAGTCAACGCTACAGACGCTCGAGCTCCTTCCCCAGGAGCGCTAGACGCCGGTCGAGTATCGAAGAATCCCGGCAACACCGCCGAATGCCGACAGCAACTGTTCACCCTTCTCGAAATCTGAGGAGATGAATATCACGTCCGTTCCACGTTGTTCAGCGATCTCGATGAGGTGGTCGATGGTGTCCTCGCGTTCCCCGTCTTCGACCATCTCGCCGCACTCAGTGCACTCGTGGGCGGGCGTTTGGCTACGTCGGTCGACGAGTTCACGCTCGTCGTGCCCGTTCGGGCATACGTAGGTAACGATATCCTGTCGGAGATCCTCGGAAATCAAGAGCGTCTCGACCGAACCCATGATCAGGTTCTCCCGTGTCGGCTCGAACCCGTAGGTGGCGAGGTCACCGTCGTGGAGTTCCTCGAAGAAGCGCTCCATGATCCGGCGATCCTCCATGAGTTCGGCGTCCGCCAGGGCTTCCTGGGCAGCGTCCACGAGGTCGTAGAGCCCGGATTCGTCGGTATAGGAGACGTCGAATTTCCCGATCACGTTCTCCTGGATCTCGTGGTGGAGATAGTCGCCGTCGAGGAACTCCTCCTTCGTCGGAGAGGGACCGCCCACGAGGACGCCGTCGAGCTCGTGGCGCTCGGGCACGAAGAGCTCGTTGGCCATCTCCGCGACCTCTTGATAGAACTTGTCGATGGCCTCCTGACGCAGTCGTTCGAAGCGTCGTTGCGACTGGCCTCCCTTGCGCTGCTTGCCCGGGACGAGTGAGGTCGTTGCCTTCACGGGCTCGACCCGTTTGCCCCGAAGCCAGCCGACGTTGGCCTCCCGCCTGTCGAGGACGATCAGGGCGTAGAGGCCCTTATCGGCCAGCATCTCCTCCAGCGGCTCGGTCAGGAAGTCAGAGTCACAGTGATAGCGAAAGGACTGGATCGGCTGCGGCGGACGCTCCAGTACCTCGGTGACCATCTCAGTCTGGCCACCACCCGAATCCACGGCGCCAGAGAAGAGCACCATGCCGTTCTCCGGGGGAAAATTGTCGTAGTATTTTAACCGCGACTTGATGGATGAGAGGGCATCCTGGACGTTCGTTCTCGTCTGTTTGGACTTGATGTTCGAGGCTTCGGAGTGTTCCTGTGTGATGTGCTGGGCAACGTCCGAAATCGGTGTGTCGTCGGGGACGTAGATCGTCACCAGCTGCGTGCCGGACCCCTCGTAGTCCTTCAGCTTCTCGATGACTCGGCGAAATTCGTATTTCCGTTGGTCATCGAGCGTTTCGCCCTCTGACTGACTCATTGGTCCTGATAACCGGCCGGGAGCCAAGTAAGTGTTGACGTAAAATTCGAGCGCACGCCTCGCCCTTCAGGGCGGGGGCAAGCGGTAGGCACAGCCGAGACACCGCAAGAATTAGGCCCTCGGGCGTCGTACTCGGTGGTACGCCAATCACGAAAATCAAATCGGGAGACTCGGGGACCTTCCCATAGTCGCGCCGTGTCCAAACGCTCCGGGCGTGGACACGGTCGGGCGAGGTTCTACGAGCGGCGGGGGAAACCACCGTCGTGTGCCGTGAGGCCCGCCGGCCTGCCGGCGGGCAACCAAACCTGCCCCGTTCGCGGTTGTCCACTCCGCCGGATGCGGCCTCGGCGGAGTCCGGTCGATGGCACGGCCCGTGTCGGTCCCGCTGAAAGAGTGGGACCGAACGCATCCGTTCGAACGGTCGCCCCTGTTGCGGTCGGGCGACTGGGCGGGTGTGGAACCACAAGCGGGGGAGTCCGCAACGGACTGGCGTCGCCATGCGCCCACCGCCCCGACGTGGTGCTCACGAACCCGGTACTCCCTCCGGGGAGGACGTTGCCGCCGGGGAACTCGGGACGGTCCCGACGCCCCACGGGGGAATCCACGCGCTTCAGCGCGGGGAGGATGTCAAAACAGGTTCGTCTACCTCTCGACACGGTAATGATGGTTCGTCGTGTATCGAGCCCGTGCGCGTCCTGTCCTACGTCTACGACTCCGATGGAGGGGAGCCCCACGTTCAAACCGTGCTCGAGCGACTTGCAACACGCGAGGAACCAATCGAGGTGGTGGATGTGGCTTCCGCCGCGGAGCGAGACGATGCCATTCGCGAGGCGACACTCCTCGTCAAACAGGGAGTCGGGATCGGCACCACTCCAGATGATCTGTTCGACTCGACTGGTACGCCGGATTTCACGCCCGGTGCGCTCATCACGGAGGCCGAGACCGGTCGGCGGTCACTCCATGTCGGCAAAGATGCTGTCGAGGCGCTGGCCGATCCGGAGTGATGCGGGCGTCGGCTTTCGGTGACCTCGGTGTTCGTGGGAGTTCGAGGGCTCAGTACCGAGACACCTACGACTCGTGGAGATAGACGACGAACTCGTGTCCGTCGTCGCAGGTGGACCGGACCGTGACGTCGGCCTGTTCCGACAGGGAGTCTGTGAGGTCCTTGGTGGCTCCTAGCACCTCCATTCCATCCGGTGCTAAGACCACGGTTGCGCTCGAACAGACGGGACACGCGACGTCTACGATCGAGACCATAGGCGGCTGTACCGACGACTCGTTGTGTCGGTTTCCACACGAGACGTCCCTCGGATGCGATGTTGGCCACTACTCGCTGTGCCGCCATCGAATGCATCCCACCGCCTCACACGTACCTTCCTTCGAGCAGCCTGTCTCGTGTCTTCGCTCGCTATCCCCGGGCCCTCGGCTTTGGCGAACACCACATCCGCGGTCCGAGGGTGATTCATCTTTAACGAATGACGTATGTCTACACTGTTATGTGTGCTGTTGCTTTAGTTGAATTTCACATAAACGAGAGGTTTAACCCCGTCCTTCTCGCTCACATCGACTCGGGCGCGTCGATCCCGAGAATCCCCAGTGCGTTTGCCATCGCGTTTCGGGCACCCACAACGACGGCAAGGCGCCCACGCCGCACTGCAGGGTCGGCGTCGAGCACTGGACATTCACGGTAGAAGACGTTGAACGTTTCCGCCAGATCCCGCGTGTAGGTTGCGACGCGATGGGGTTCCAGCTCCTCCGCCGCGCCTTCCACGACCGCCGGAAACCGTGCAATCGTCCGGAGGAGGTCGCGTTCCTCGTCGGTCGTCAGGAGCGACACGTCAACGTGCTCGGGATCCACTGTGTCATCGGCTTCGTCAACTATCCCACAGCACCGTGCGTGGACGTACTGGACGTACGGGGCAGACTGCGCTTCGAAGTCCAGTGCCTCGTCCCAGCTGAAGGTAATCCCCTTCGTGGGCTGGGTGGCTACGATGTCGTAGCGGACCGCACCGATCCCGACTTGATGGGCGATGCGTTCCACGTCAGCGTCTGTGAGGATGTCGTTCCGGAGTCTATCGTCGAGACGCGTCTCCACCTCCGTCCGTGCCCGGGCGATTGCTTCATCCAGGAGGTCGTCGAGATTCACGCCCGTACCTTCCCGCGTACTCATCCCTCCCTCGGGGAGGTTCACCCAGGAGTAGAATACCTGCGCAAGGCGGTCGACATCCTCGCCGAGCAAGTCGAGGACTGCAGTGACCTGCTCGGCTTGGAGGTGGTGATCCTCGCCGAGGACCATGACGGCACGATCAAACGTGTCCAGTTTCCAGCGGTGGTGAGCAATGTCCCGTGTCGCATAGAGGGAGGTGCCGTCGGAGCGCACGAAGATGAATTCCTTCTCGATGTCGAACTCGGAGAGATCGAGAGCGAGCGCTCCGTCGTCCACGAATGCCTCGGGGCGATCTTCGAGTTCGTCGATCACGTCCTCGACTGATCCGTCCCGCATGAACGTGGTCTCCTTGACGAACTCGTCGAATTCAGCTGGGAGCCGAGCGAGGCATTCTTGCATGCCCGAGAGGACTTGATCGACGACAGCCGAGACGCGCTCGTACGCCGTCTCATCGCCCCCCTCGAGGCCTTGCATGATCGATTGTATCTCCGACTCCGCCGCCTCGACCGCCGCAGGGTCGGCTTCCTCGAGGAAGGACGTCCCCTTTCGATAATAACGTACGAGATCATACTCGATCCGGTCGCGATCGGGATCGGGGAGGTCTGATTCGTCGAACGTTTCATAGGCCCACGTGAATGTGGCGATCTGCCGCCCGGCGTCGTTGACATAGTAGTGTACCTCGACGTCGTATCCCGCGAAGTCGAGTGCCCGGGCGACGGCGTCCCCGATAATTGGGTTCCGGGCCCGACCCATGTGAATTGGGCCCGTCGGGTTCGCGGAGGTATGCTCGACAACGACGGACTCGTCCTTCGGGTCGAGACGCCCGAAGGTGTCGTCTGTGCCAGCAGTCAGGGTGTCTCCGAAATATGCATCAGATGGGACGAAATTCACATACGGCCCCTGAACCTCGATCTGGCCGACGTACTCGTACTGGGATGTGTCGATCGAGTCAGCGATGTCCATGGCGATGTCGGGTGGGGGGACGCCCACCTCCCCCGCGAGCCTGAAGGCGATACTCGAGGCGAGGACGGCATCGACGTCCTCGGGGGGGTCCTCGATCCCGAGATCTCCCGTCGGCAGGTCGAGAGCCGACAGGGCCTCCTCGAGGGCTGTCGCGACCTCGTCGCGGAAGGCGATGTACATATCTCCGGGGAGCGGGAGCGCGACTACATCACCTGCGTTCTGCTGGTACAACATGTTCGGTGTCGGCGTGTGTCAGTTTTTCCGTGTGCCCCTCGAAGGAGCAGCCGTGATCGTC
>CAZEDI010000105.1:0-7126 GCA_964510865.1 uncultured Halobacteriales archaeon | reverse complement strand
GAGGCGAAGTCCTTCGAAGTGAAGACGTGTCGCCCCGCCCGGGAAAGCGCCTGGGCGAAGATCTTCCCGGTCGAGTCGATCCCGTCGCCGGCCTCTCCGCCGACGGCCCAATTGAAATCGTCCGTCATCCTGCCCGGGCTTGCAGGTGACCGATGAAAAACCTTCTGAATGCCTGAAGGGAGATGTACTTACGAACGTGCGTGAATTGCCTCAAAACCCGATCTATTCCAAACGAACGTAATGTTTAAACATATTATATCTACAAATGTAAACTTTCTCACGCCAGGATGGCAGATTTTGCGATGCACGAAGATGGGGTAGTCTTGGGTAGTACACCGTCGGATATCCCTCCTCTTGTGTCCGTCGGTTTCTGCCCGGAAGTGACGTACTCATGCGGACACGATGGCCGGCGTTTCACGCGAGCGCGACCTATCCAGATCGGAGAGCACCTCCCCGGGCGATCACTGGAATGACACAGCCGGGTGTGGCCACTCGTCCATATCTTCTTGACGAATACCCATGATCGAGAATAAGACGCCCCATTGAAGGGGAATTACGCAGTTACTGTTCGACGAATTCCACAAGAACGCCCCCAGTCGACGTGGGATGGAGGAATGCGACGTCGTGTCCCCATGCGCCAGGCCGGGGTTCGTCGTCGATGAGATCGAGATCGAGTGTTCGCGCTCTCGTGAGTGCTGCTCCGAGATCCGACGTCTCGAATGCCAGATGATGGATACCCGGCCCATGGTCGTCGAGATACGATGCAATCGGTCCGTCGTCATCTGCCGGTTCGAGCAGTTCCAGGTAGCCATTCCCACAGTCGAGAAATGTGAGATGCAGATCGTCGAATCGCTCTTCGTGGACTGGTCGAAGCTCGAGGAGATCGTCGTAGAGCCCGACGAGCGAATCACGGTCCTCGGTGGCAATCCCGGCGTGATGGAGTCGCATGCGACCTCCACGGGGGGCAGAGACAATAGTTGGCGTGGTCGATCCGAGAGGGAACGATCTGCCGGCCAACAGATAAGGGCCCACCAGTTCCACTACGGTCTATGCACTCACGAACACTGGTCGTCACTGAATCGGGAAATCTCGAGGAGCGAACAGTCGAGATAGAGGCGACCCCCGAGAACGCCATCATCAAAATAGAGCGCAATGGGATCTGTGGTACTGACATCCACATGCAGGACGGGGAGATGGATCTTGATTTTCCCGTCGTGCCTGGCCACGAATTTGTCGGCATCGCCGAACATGTTGGAGACGCGGTGGCCACCGATGCTGCCGGCCATCCCGTCTCGGTCGGTGACGCGGTAACCGTTGTCCCGGGGATTAGCTGTGGTGACTGCTGGTACTGTAACAACATGCCGACGCGGCCACTCGCCTGTACGACGCGCCGCGTCTATGGGTTCCAAAACGTCGATCAGCCACCCTACGCCCACGGCGGACTGAGTGAGCGCGTCGTGGTCGAACCTGACGCTACGTTCTATCGTATTCCCGACCAGCTCCCAATCGAACTCGGTGCCCTGGTGGAACCGGTGTCGGTCGCGACCCACGCCCTCGAACGGGCATTTCAGCCGGGCATTCCGCACGCCCGCGAGGGATTCGGAATCGGGAAGACCGTTGCGATTCAGGGGGCTGGTCCGATCGGGGTCCTCGCGGCTGCGGCGGCAGCCACTGCCGGGGCTGGGACAATCATCTCGATCGACCTCATCGAGGAGCGCCTCGATCTCGCGAGTTCGTTCGGTGCGACCGACACCGTCAACGTGGAAGGGATGGATGATGACGAACTCATCAGCGCTGTTCAGGAGCGAACCCCTGGAGGCGTGGGCCCGGACATCGTGATCGAGGCTGTCGGCCACCCGGAGGCAGTGCGGCAGGGAATTGAACTCCCCCATAACGGGGGAACGTTCGTCGAAGTCGGCCACTACGCGGACGCCGGCACGGTAGAGATCAACCCGACGAGACTTGTCCAGAAGGAGCTCGACGTGTATGGGAGTCTTGCCTATCCGCCGGGGCAGTTCGAGACCGCCATTGCAATGCTCGAACGGACGTCGGACCGCTTTCCTTATACCGATCTGTTCAACCACCAGGTTGGCTTCGAGGATGCAGAATCCGCATACGAGGCTCAGGCAGGCGGGGAGGCCTACCGTGCGACGATCCATCCCGGGAGGTGAACGTCCCGTTTACGGACGCTCGCGTACTATTTTGGGGTGTAGAACGTAGACGACGTATGACTTCCGCCCTCGTCATCGGCGGGACCGGATTCATCGGCCGCCATACCGCGCACGAACTACTCGAACACGGCTACGATGTGACTGTCTTTAGTCGGGGGACACGAGATCGGCCGTCTGCAACTCAGGAGCCGATCACGTATCTGGACGGTGACAGGGCTGAACCAGAGACACTCGAAGCCGCTTGTGACCGTATTGAACCGCACCTCGTCATTGACTGTGCCGCATTTCATCCAGACGACGTTCGGTCGGCCACAGAGATCTTCGCCGACGTCGATGCCTACGTATACGTCTCCAGCGGTGGTGTCTACGCTCGGGACGATATTCCAAAGCGGGAAGCGGAAACACCACTTCATTCGTTCGACGATGAACACGCGGCTGATGACTCGATGGCGACCTACGGGCCCCGTAAAGCTGAGTGCGACCGGATCGTCATTGCGGCAGCCGATCGGGGAGTGGCTGCCATGAGCGTCCGGCCGACAATGGTCTATGGCCCAAAAAGCACCGGGGAAGATCGTTCCTCGTCGGCTGGATCCGTCTCCTGGGCAGCGGATTTCCCCGGGATTCAGACCCACCACGATTTCTGGATCGATCGGATCAATCGATATGACCGGGTCGTTGTTCCAGGCGACGGGACCGCTATCTGGCACAGAGCATACGTCGAGGACGTTGCGAGTGCGATACGCATCGTTGCTGAAGACGGGACACCCGGAGAAGCATATAACGTGGCCGATCGCCGTGTCCTCACGCTAGAAGATGTACTCGACCTGATCGCGGAGACCCTCGAGACGTCTGTCGAGGTAGTACACGCGAGCCGTCGCGAACTCGAGCGAGTCGATCTCACACCTGATGATTTTGTATTGTACCACCACATCGGACACAACTACCCACATATCCTTGCCACGTGCAAGCTTTCGTCTCTCGGATGGCGTTCGACACCTCCCGAGGTGGCCATGGAGCGAACGGTTGGTGAGTCTCTCGCAAGCGATCGGGATGGTCGCGTATTCGACCCTGGCCGGGACGCAGAAGAACGCCTCTTGGACCTCCTCATCGAGTAACTGCCGTCATGTCTCTGTCGTCGGTACTCAGTAGTTGTGGTAGACTGTCTTCAGCTGCGTATATTTCTGGACGCCGTACTTGCCGTCTTCACCACCCATGCCGGATTCACCCCAGCCGATGTGGTGGCCCTGTAGCGCCTCGCCGAGAGTGCGATTGATGTACGTCTCCCCGAATTCGATCGCCTCAGCAGCCCGCATCGCGACCTCGTAGTCGTCGGTGAAGATGTACGAGGAGAGGCCATAGGGGGAGTCGTTGGCGTACTCGATTGCCTCCTCGAGCGAACTGATCTCCATGATCGGCGTGACGGGGCCGAACACCTCTTCCTGCATGACGTCCATATCCTGCTTGACGCCCGTGAGGACGGTCGGTTCGTAATAGTACCCGTTCGGGAGTCGGTTAGAGGGACGTCGACCGCCGGTTCGGACAGTTGCCCCGGATTCCCGGGCACGGTGGACGGCCTGTTCAGTCTTCTCGAGCTCGGCTGCGCTGACGTGGGGTCCCATGTGGGGGTTCTCGCGCGGATCGCCCACCTCGATGTCCTCCGCTGCGTCGATATATCGTTCAGTGAACTCGTCTGCTACGTCGGCGTGGACGTACACCCGTTCTGCGCACGTACAGACCTGGCCTGTGTTCGTAATTCGTGCGGTCAGGACGTCCTCGACAGCCGCGTCGATATCAGCGTCCTTCCACACGATCGCGGGGGCTTTTCCCCCGAGTTCGAGTGAGATCTCGGTCAGATGTGTGGCCGCAGCACGCATGATAGCCTTCCCCGTCTCCCGATGCCCGGTCATCGTGACCATGTCAGTTCGATCAGCGGTCACGAGATGGTCGCCCACCTCGCCAGCACCGGTGACGAGATTGAGCACGCCATCGGGGAGCGCGACCTCGTCGTCGACGAGTTCGACGAACCGCCGGATCGCGAGCGGGGTCACCTCGCTCGGTTTGGCAACGACCGTATTACCGGTCACGAGCGCGGGCGCGATCTTCCGTACAAACACGGCGAGTGGGTAGTTCCAGGGAGTGATCGCCGCGACAACGCCGTACGGGCGACGGAGTAGGTGGATCGTTTCTCTCCGGGACTCACCCGGGAGAATGTCACCTTCGAGTCGGCGGTCCCATCCTGCGACATATCGGAGCCGTTCGGCTTGTCCTATTGCCTCTCCTCGAGCATTGTCAGTCGGTTTCCCCACTTCGTCGATCAAGAGGTCAGTCAGTTCGTCGGCGTGCCTCTCGACCACAGTTGCCATCTCACGGAGGACGTCTCCTCGTTCCTTCGCCGGCCGTTCTGCCCAGTCGCGTCGGGCCGTTTCTGCCGCCGCCAGCGCCTGATCGATTTCCGGGGGAGTCGCGCTCGGTACTTCGACAATCGTTTGCTCGGTTGCCGGGTTCACCACGGGAATGGCCTCGCCGCTTGCCTCGCGCCACTCCCCGTCGACGTACAGTGTCGGTCCAGGGTCAGTGTTCTGAAGTGCCATGCGACCCTTTCGAATTCGGCCACCAAACCTCTTTGGCGCGCTCTCGGGGCACTGGCGCTCAGTCTGGGAGATCGATCGCTGATTCGTCACCGACGATATCGTATCCTGATGGATCGTCCCGGTCAAGGATCACGTCGACGAGCTCGGGACCTTGCTCGCGGGCAAGTGCCTGATCGACTGCTTCGGCTGCCGCTTCTGCAGACGTAACACGCGTCCCCTGACACCCGAACCCTTCCGCGATGCCCACAAAATCGGGCGAGTTCCAGCGAAACGGCCGTTCATCATACGAGGCCAGCTGGCTGACGATCCCGTAGTCAGCATCGTTCAGCACGACCACCACCACGTCAAGATCATGTTCGGCAGCGGTGTGCAGCTCGTGAATGCACATCATGAGTCCGCCATCGCCAGTGAGACAGACGACGGGAAGGTCGGGGTTCGCGACTTTCGCACCGATCGCAGCGGGAAGCCCAACCCCCATTCCAGCCCACGATCCAGCAGTCACGTACGACGCAGGGTCGTATGTCTCGAACGTTTGGGTCGCCCAAAGTCGATGGCCACCGATATCCGTCGACACGACGGCCTCGCGAGGGAGGATGTCCCGGAGTGCACGGAGTACCCCCGGCGTATAGGCGTCGGTTGTCGAGAGCACGCCTGCGTTGGACAGTCGTTCCTCGTACTCGGCTCGAACTGCTCGTCCGATCCGTTCGCCGTCCCATGACTGGCTCCGATCTCTGCGACGGATACTCTCCGCAATTGCGTTGCAGGCTGTAGTCACATTTGCCACGATGGGGAGATCCGGTTCGTAGGCGGGATTGAACCCGTTCAGCGAGACGTGAATCAGTGTGTCTCCCATCGGGAGCGTCCAGTCCGCTGTCGTGATGCCATTGAAGTCAGTTCCGAGAGCGAGGACGACATCCGCGTGATCGAGTACGGCTCGTCCACCGGCAGGCAGATGACCTCCCGTGATTCCGACGAATCGGGATTCGTCCTCCGAGTACGCGCCTTTGCCCTTCAGTGAACCGAGCACTGGCGCATCGAGCAACTCCGCCAGATCCCGAACGCCACGAGGTCCGCCATTCGCTCGTCTCACTTCTTTGCCGACGTAGATGACGGGGCGGGAGGCGGTTGCGAGATGGTGGCCCGCCTCATCACAGATATCTATGATATCGTGCTCGATCCGTTCGGGATCGACTGTCGCCTGGACTGTTTGTATGTGCTCTCCGAGCATGGTCGAGGGGATCCCGAGGCGGACGGGACCACGAGGTGGTGACAGGGCAGTCTGTATTCCCCGTTCGAGGGCGGTCCCCAGCTCCACTGGCTCACGAACGACGACATTCTCCTTGACTACATTGTCGAATGTGTGCGGGTCGATCTCGTGAATGGCTCGCTTCCCACGATCCCCTGGATGGATGTCAGCAGAGAGATGTATGATTGGCACCCCGTCTTCGAGCGCGTTCCGCAGTCCGTGCATCACGTTTGTGTCTCCCGGACCGGGAACCGTGAGCGTGGCCGCGAGGCCGCCACCTGATTCGTAGTAGCCCCAGGCGACGTGAGGGATGGCCGTTTCGTGCTTGGCCATGAGGTACTCTATGGATGGATGCTCGGTCACGATTCGATCAATAGGAAGCGTCTGTGTCCCAGGCAGCCCTACCAGGAGGTCGACGTCTGCATCGACTAGCGCCTCGCACACGTACTCGGCTCCTGGGTGTCCGTCTCGCGATCCGGTCATGGCCACACGTCTCCAGTCGATACGGTATATAGCTACGTATTCAGGGCCAAGTGTCCCGACAATCGAGACTCAGTGACGAATCCCTAGACACTCGCCCCGGGTTGGTACTCGCCAAATACGTCCCGGAGGACGTCACAGATCTCCCCGACAGTCGCTTCCGCCTTCACTGCCCCGATAATCGGGGGAAGGAGATTCTCGTCTCCCTCGGCTGCGTTCCTGACCGCGGTGAGGGTTGCATCGACGTCCTGCGAGTTACGCTCAGCCCGGACGCGGGCAAGCCGTTCACGCTGTCGGTCTGCGTCAGCTTCGGTGATCTCCTCGAGTTCCACGTCGACGTTCTCGTCCTGGACGTGGAACTCGTTCACGCCGACAATGATCCGCTCGCCATTTTCGATCTCTCGCTGGCGTTCGTAGGCGACGTCCTGGATCTGTCGCTGTACCCACCCATCCTGGACGGCTCCAAGCATGCCACCTCTGGCGTCGATCTCACTGAGGATGTCCCGTGCCTCGGCCTCGAGATCGTCGGTGAGGGATTCGACGTAGTAGCTCCCGGCGAGTGGATCGATCGTATCTGCCACGCCAGATTCGTGAGCAAGGATCTGTTGGGTTCGTAGTGCAGTCCGGACTGACTGTTC
>CAZEDI010000104.1:0-7191 GCA_964510865.1 uncultured Halobacteriales archaeon | reverse complement strand
GGTACCGGTTGAGCGAGCCGCTGTTCACGTTCTGGTTCCGCTTCGTCTACGGCCAGCAGGATCGGCTGGCACAGGTCGGCGACGCGGCGTACGAGCAGCTCGTCGAACCTCACTTCTCGAACTACATGGCGGAGCGCTTCGAGGTCGCCGCACAGGACGCGCTGCCCCGGCTCGTCGAGCGGACCTACCTGGGCGTCGGGTACTGGTGGCACGGCGAGCACGAGGTCGACGTCGTCGGGCTCGGCGACGACGGGACGCTGGTTGCGGGGGAGTGCAAGTACACGGTGGAGCCGATGACGGTGGGCGACCTCGAGTCGCTCGAAGCGGCCGCCGGGGAGATCCGCTGGACGCCTCCCGAGGGGGGCGAGCCGGAGGTGGTCTTCTGCTGTTTCGGCCGATCCGGGTTCTCCGACGGGCTGGTCGAGGTGGCTGGCGAGCGAGACGACGTGCGGTTGTTCGACGTGGGGGACGTGGTCGGGGCGTTGACTAACAGTTGACCGATATCTTTATGTCAGATTCGCGATTAAATTGTGAGTCCAGCTATGGCCGATATTGCACTACGCGAAAGTCCGCCTGACTGGGTCTCTGACCTTCCCCGTGACTACAGCGACGGTGATGGCACCGTGGTCAAGGAGGTCGGAGTCGTCCAGGACATCGAGAACGGAAGTACGTACTGGAAGGCGTTCCAACTCATCGAAATGGATCACAGTGAGGAAGTTCGGACAGGATACTATACGAAGAGGGGAGGGTGGCAGAACAAGCCCCTGATGCTTCCGCCCCCCATCATGGATGATCTCACCACGTATGCGAAGGGCAAGATCTGGTAGGAAGTGTAGTCCTCCCTCCCCCACTTATGTGGCTAATGATCTAGAAGTTCAGTAACCTAGAACGATTATGTCACACGGGGAGTCGAATCGCTTCGTCTGGTGGATCGCGTTCGCCACGCGTTTCGCACGATTATAGCGATCTTCCGATTGGCGTGTTTGATCGCCGTAATTGTACGCATTGGGGACGGCGAGGACCAGTGTAGAAGCTTCGTCCAACAACAGCGCCTTGACGATGTCTTTGTAGATGGCGTCTCGCCTCCCGCCTTCGAGTTCGAGGACAAACTGCCAATCTGGATGATGACCGTCGACGTCGAAAGATAATCCGGGGCCATCGCTCCTGCCTTCCGAAGCGGAAAGCCTGATCTTGTCTTTCAGTTTTCTGCTCTTTTCGATGTCGAAGCCTAGCTCCTCTTGACCGGGTCGGACGATTGCGAGTATCTCGTTGCTCCCCGATCCCGGTTCTCGGATGACCTCCTCTATTTCATCCTCCCGTTCCCGGAATATCTCTACAATCTTCTCTGCACGATCACTTCGTGGCCCAGATCTAGAGATGTATGAGTACCGGATCGAGGACATCGTTGAGTCAAGCGTCACAAGACGTAAAGATATACTGATGGGTATCCCCAGTAGAAATCCAAAATGCCCACGTTCGTGGCTTCCACCTCACTATTCGAAAGAATCCAAGTGGCTCGCCGAGAACTTCGTCTCTGTCCCTAGTCCAGAGTAGCGCGAGCTCGTCGGTGCCGATCTCGGGATCGACTCACTGACCTCAACAGTCATTAGGTTGTTGCCAGAAGTACGAAAGTGCGCCAATGACCACGTTCCCTGCGTTAGTCTCAGCCTTGGTTCAATCTAGTTATTATTTCTTCGAGGCTGCTGCCTGAATCGGTGAGTCGCTTTATCCGGTACGGGGCGACTCCCCAGAGACTCGGCGTAGAGTTAGACCGGTACCCAAGCAGTTGGTTCAAGCGATCCTGTTCGATCCTCCGAACTCGTGGACGTGATAGGAGAAGGAGGAATGGTAGCCTCACTTGGTGATCGCCATTAGTCGGATACTCATCCCAGATGCCTTGGACCGTCTCAGGTGCTAATAGAACGTGCTCAATTCGGTATTCACCAAGATACTCGGCATCCTCGGTGGCAAATAATACGATATCGCCCGTGGACATGCCGTTTACCGTTCGATGCTGTGAAGCAGGTGCTGCATAAGCAGTATATGCTTCATCAAGTTCATCCAGTACCTCGATGACATTCGACTGGATCAGTTCCTCACGCGTGATCTCTCGTGGTTCGATCTCGGCCGGTTTGCCGGCAGCTGGAATAATGAACAGGCGGGTGTATGATCGGTCAACGTCATCCAATCGTTTCGGTGCCTCCTCCTCGGCGAATTCAGGATGAGACTCCCGCCGTTTGGCGCTCACTATATCGCTTGCAGTTGAACCCTCTGCGATTTGTTCCGCAGGCCGGCTATGGGGATGTAGGGCACCCTCCAGAACTTGGTTGAACAGATTGATGGCCTCGTCTGATAAAATCGACATCTCGGTTACATAATCTGTGAAACCACGCGTAGATATCTCCGGGTCTGGTGCATGTAATCTGATGTCTGTAAGGATATCGCGCACCGAGCGGCCAATTCCCCACTGTTCACTTACACCGAGTAGTACTGCCGTGAACTCGAGAATATCGATAGAAGTAGGATATTTGATGGCTTCATGCCATCGGATCGATGCCAGTTCGCGAAAACGTAAACCCTCTGTGACATAAGTAGTCGTCCAATCGACAAACCACGAGGGCTCTAATGTAGAATGAAAGGGGAGGGCAGTCCTGGCGAATTCCCGATCAGAAATGCCGAAAGCCTCTAGAAGTTGCCGAACTGCCACATTGTCGATCCTGTTCACGGTGAACAAATCAGTGGCGTCCATCGGCTGTTCCGGGTAAAAAATCTCGAACTGGGTTTTCGGGCGCACATCGATGATCTGTCGAAAACGGTCCGCACCCATTTCTTCGAGGACTTCGAGAGCAAATTGACTCCTCGCATGCTCATATCGACTCACTCCCCATAACTCCCGTTCGGTTGTTCTCTCGAGTATATCTCTCCGAATTGACGCAAATCCACCGTTCCCATACTGATTAACGAGCGCCATTGCGACTGTTTGAGCCGCGTCGTCCGTCCAGCATTCTAATTCCCAATCAAACGATAGATATTGGATTTGACTCGCGAGATACTCCGCATACCGATCCTTGATCCTGGTAATCGACTGTTCGTCGTTGATCGATAGTCTGGAAACAAATTTGTCGTGGAGCCCCTCCTCCGAGAAGAACTGAGAGGGTGAGTATCCTTCTTCGATTTGTCGCCATCGTATCTGAGATTGGTCGGTGAAGTCAATATTGATGCCATCTTCAGCATCGATTTCGTCATCGCTCATGCTTCACCTTCTGAGAGAATGGTTCGTTTCGGTCAAAGTCACGTGGAGCCTCCAGAGTAACGTTCTCCACGTGTGGGACTAGCTCCTCAACACTAATTTCACGACAGCGATCATCGCTATCGTCATCCTCGTTAAATACCTCAAACGATTCGTCCTGATAGTCATATGTCAAAATAGAGAACCAGTTTTGGATTCGGTTTCGGGGGGCGCCCGGAGATAGCGTTTTGCCCGATCTACTCAGTTCCGACAAACAGATCGCAATTGCACGATGATCTGGCACCGAAAATCCAAGTTCGTCGGCCGCAGCCGAAACGTCTGATAGCGAGTCGTCTTCCGGGAGCGAATTGATTAGTTCGGATAGTGGACTAGACCCCAAGACTTCGAGACTGTTGTGGTCGAACGATTCGGCCATCTTACCGAATATTTGCAGTTCGCCGTCCGCATACCGATCTCCATCAGAACTTGGCTTCGAGTGAATCTCCGGCATCCAACGATGCCAGAACAAGTGGTCGACCGCAATCGCGACATCATCTGGCTGTAAATCGAGATTAAGGACGAGAGGGCTGTACTGGTATGCAATTTGGTCATCAATAGTCACGTTGAGGAGTACTGAGGTATCAATCCGAATCTTAGAATCGGTGGGCCGTTCGAAGAGATCTTCTGCAATCTGGTTAATGTAGTACTTGCATCCTCGATACACAGGTATCGGGGTTAGATGATGTCTCCGAATGTATGCTCGAGAGATGCCCACAAGGTGTTCCAGAACGGGGAGCTCGTCCTCCATCGGCATCTCCGAATCGACACAGAAATCGGATACACCGCGAACCGGATTGTCGCGATTGAATGCAGCCTTTATACTCTGTTCGTGCCGAGCGGCGGCTTTGGTACCGGCGCCGTTCTGTTTCCAGGTCAGAATTCGTTTGACCACCCGTTCTAACGCCCTACTATACCCGAACTCGGATTCCCAATCATCGAGGGCTTGATCAAGCGTATCTGCCTGAAGTGCGTGGTAGTAGCGATTCGGATTTTGATCACTCGGTACGAACGCTATGTCGGTCAGGTCAACGCCTGTGTCAGTACCGTCCGGGGAGTAATCAGCGTCTCCCTCTCTTCGGTTAAATAGTAGCACCCAGTCAACGCGATCGGGGGGCCACTCTGCTAGGGGAATAGCACGAGGTTGACCCATTTTAAATATTCGACATCTCAGCCTCTGATAAATCTATTGCTCGTCGGATTTTTCAGCGGGCTCGTACCCTCGATTCGAACGGTGGTGGTATTCGTTCCTTGTTCGTTCTGGTTTCCGAGGGCAATCCGGTGGAACTTACTTCGGCGGATCAAGCTGCGAGGCGTCGTCGATCTCCCGCCACACGACGTTCGATCGGTGAAGCTCGAACACCTGCTCGTGTTCTCCTCGCTTCCGGGCCACACCGACGATCGACCAGCCGGGGTTCTCGACCTCGAACGGGAAGACATCGGATTCGGGGTTCCCGTGAAGCTCCGGATCGAATGCGGGGTTCGGACGAACGCTGGTCTCCGGTTTGGTGGTCCTTGGTAGGCCGCGGTCGCGCTCGATCATCTCGTTCGCCCCTTTGGAGAACCGGACGATCTGCGTCCCGGTCGCCTAGGCCGCCGCGCGGAAGATCAGCTCGTCGAGGTTCCGGTCGAAGAGCGCCTCGCCGTAGGCGCCGATGTACTCCCCGATGTAGGAGCCGAGGTTCGCGATCGAGTCGGCGTCGTCGGCGTTCGGATCGATCCGCTTGACGACGATCGGCCGGTCGTCCTCGTTCGGGCTGTGGTAGTCGTGGGCGTCCGCTCCGGCGATCTCGCAGGTTCGGAGGTGGGCGTCGATCACCGAGTGGAAGTCTTCCTTAGAAACCTTGCCGTCGACGAAGACGGCACAGTGGACGTGGCCGTAGCCGCTCCGGTGCTTCTCGATTACTATGGCGTACTCCCAGCGCTTCCCATCGAGGACGTATCGGAGGGTGTGGTAGACCCCCCGGCCACGATTCGGCCGCCAGCTCTCGACAACGTCGCGGAGGTGGTCGGCGGGGCAGCGCCAGCCAGCGTTGGCGTTCTCCGACGAGCCGGAGAGGGTCAGCATCACGGAGTGTGGCTCGTCGTATTCCTTGACGATCTGCCGCTCGAACGCCTTGAGCCGTGCGTAGTACCGGTCGCCGTACTGCGGCATGTGGCTGTTGAGCATCTCGCCGCGGACTTCGGCACCCTCCGGGGAGGTGTAGACGAGTTCCCCGCCGCGGTAGTCGTTGTACCACTTCAGGAACTCGTTGAGGACCGCGGACCAGGTCTTCGAGCGGTATCGTTCCTCGTTCCCGGGTTTCTCGCTCGCGGTCTCGTCGCGCAGCTTCGTGCCGCCGCGGACGGAGACGGGCCGGGCGGCTCGTCGGGGTCGCTCCTCTATGAATCGATCGACGATCTCGTTCTTCCGCTGCCACCAGTAATCAGGGGAGTCGGGATCGGGCGTCTCAGGCCCTGAGTCGTCCGTGGTACAGTTAGTCTTGGAAGGCCGAGAGCGATCCGATGCGTATTCGGAGAGGCTGGCAGAACCGGTGGCGGAGCCTACCCCGACGTGCCGCTTCCCGGAAGTCATCGCTCAGAAACTTCGGGCCTTCCACGTTCCCCCCTCCCCCTGCGGGGTCGGGGGGTGCACTCGGGCGCGATCGCTTCGCGACGAGCCGCCTCTCCCTCGCTTGCGGTGGAAGGTGAGAGGAGAGCTCGACGAACCCGGTGGCAGGTCCGACACTCGTTTGCCTGCGTGCACGCAGATTCGATCCAGTTGATGCAGCGGTCCCTGCAGTCGTTACAGACGTACGCCCTGAGCTCCGACCAGGCGATCTCCGGTGGAATTGGGCCGGACTCCGTAGCTTCGCCTCGTTGTGCTGGACTGAGGACGCGCTCGCTGCGGCCGGAGAGACGGACGTCGGCTTGGTCCCACCGGGTCGACCGATGACGGCCCTGGCTTCCCGGGGGTCGTCGGAGGCTCATGGCCGCGCCTCCTCGGCAGCGGTGCGGTCGACCTCTAGGAGCTCGCTAGCGCGGACGAATCGGTCCGGTGGGAACGGCCAGGATCGACGACGCCGTTGCTCGCGTCGCGCGCGCTTTCGTCGGACCTCTTCCAGGGCGGCTCGGTACCGCTCAGGGCCGCTCAAGAGGCCCACCCCCGGGGGGTAGAAAAGGGAGAGCAACGGCTAAGGGCCCTATATATAGTTTTTAAAGTTGGCTCTACACTAAAAGTATCAAGCCAAGGGCCGGATTTGAACCGGCGATTAGCCGCTCTGCAGGCGGCTGCGTTCGGCCAGACTCTGCCACCTTGGCGCGTCCTCCCCTACCCCATTCTCGTGGTTAACGGTTGCGGTCCGTGGGATCGATCGTCTCGGTTTGTCCGTGATGTGTTCGAGAAAGCTCGTGTTGGTCGAGGCAGATTCGCATTGGAAACGCGGGACGGACTCACCGGTCGTGCGTCCCTACACCTCGATCGTGAAAACGGGCGAGGACGAGCGTCGCCACTCTCGAGCGATGAATGTGGAATGAATGACGAGGCGGCGAACCACCAGTTGCGGGCGTCGACGGGACGGTCTCAGTTTCCTACCGGGACGGACCCTGCGTAGTACTCCTGATTGCGCCCCTCGGCCCGTACTTGGCCCCCGGCCGAAGCCAGGCAGTTTTCCCAGAGGCTCGCGCACTCCAGTACTCGCCGGAACGCAGGCGGGCTTATCTTCCGTGTTCGGGATGGGTACGGGAGTTTGCCCCGCCGCTCTGGCCGCCTCAAGGCCGACTCGCGGAATCGAACCGCGCTCAAGACCACCGTCGGTGAGGCTGGTACGGCTGATTTGCGTGTAGCCGCGCGTGTACGCGGTACGGTCTCGACCGTGTCGTACGTGCAATCCAATTAGCGCCTGGATCCGTTCGTTAGAACGAAC
>CAZEDI010000103.1:0-7273 GCA_964510865.1 uncultured Halobacteriales archaeon | reverse complement strand
GCGTTCGACGCCGCGGAGAAGGACGAGAAGAGCCGCGTCGGCGCCCCGACGACGACGATGATGCACGACAAGGGCCTGTCGACGAACATCGGCTGGCAGGACAAGGACGCCTACGGCAACACGCTCTCCTCTCGCCAGCGCGAGAAGATGCAGCGTCTGCGCACCTGGAACGAGCGCTTCCGGACGCGCAACTCGAAGGAGCGGAACCTCAAGCAGGCACTGGGAGAGATCGACCGGATGGCCTCCGCGCTCGGCCTGCCCGAGAACGTCCGGGAGACCGCGAGCGTGATCTACCGTCGCGCACTCGAAGACGATCTCCTGCCCGGACGCTCGATCGAGGGGGTAGCGACTGCATCGCTGTATGCGTCGGCCCGCCAGGCGGGGACGCCCCGGAGTCTCGACGAAATCGCGGCAGTAAGCCGCGTCGACAAGATGGAGCTCACCCGGACGTACCGCTACATCGTCCGCCAGCTGGGCCTCGAGGTCCAGCCCGCGGATCCAGTGAGCTACCTCCCCCGGTTCACCTCCGACCTCGACCTCTCGGAGGAGGCGGAGCGCCAGGCCCGGGAACTCCTCGAGGCGGCGAAGCTCGAGGGCGTGCACTCCGGAAAGAGCCCGGTCGGGCTCGCGGCTGCCGCGATCTACGCGGCTGCACTCCTCACCAACGAGAAGGTCACGCAGAGTCAGGTCTCCGAAGTGACGGACGTCAGCGAAGTCACGATCCGGAATCGCTACAAGGAACTGCTCGAGGCCGCGGACGCCGTATCGCCGGTCTAATCGGTCAGCTCTCTTCTTCTTTCTCGTCGCTGTCGTCTGAGTCACCAGCGTTGTGTCTGGTGATCGTTAGGTGATTTCGTATTCGTCCAGCACGTCGTGCTGTGGCTCTAATCCGAGGCCCGGCGTATCAGGAAGCGTGACCGTGCCATCTACCGGTGCTGGCGGGTCGTCGTAGATCGTCTCGCCGATCTTCCAGGCCACGTAGTGGAATTCGACTAGCCACCCATTGGGAACACCTGCATGCAAGTGCATGTTGTGGTGGGGCCACCCGGCACCGTTGGCGATCCGACGGTTGAACGAGTCAGCCAGTGCAGCGACCTTCCGGGCTTCGGTGTATCCACCGACGTGACAGACATTCGGCTGACTGATGTCGATCGCATCCCCGACAAGGAGGTCCCGGTGTCTGAATCGGTGTCCCTCGTTCTGGCCCGCGGCGAGCGGGATACGCGTTCGCTCCCGTAATTCGGCGAGGAGCGTGGCATCATTTCCGTAGAGGGGTTCTTCGAACCACGTGATGTCGCTGGCATCGATGCGGTTGCAGAGCTCCAAGGCCGTCTCGAGCGCGAAGCCGTAGTTCGCATCGATCATCACGTCAACGTCGTCATCGACGGCCTCGCGAACCGCGTTGATTCGTCTGGCGTCTTCTGCGGGATTGCTCGCGTCGTCGATCCCTACCTTCATCTTGAGCCGGCGATGCCCGTCTGAGACGAACTGTTCTGCCATCTGCGTGAGTTGGTCGACGTCGTATCGGAGGAGACCGAACGTGACGTAGGTGGGAACGGTGTCTCGGGCACCCCCGAGCAGTCGCCAGACCGGCTCGTCGAGGTGCGTTCCGTTGATATCCCACAGCGCGATGTCGATCGCACTGACGGCTGAACTCCAGACGCCAGTCTGATCCCGGGGGTTGAGCTCCTCGCGGAGCAGTTGCCAGAGTCGTTCGGTCTCTAGCGGGTTGCGACCCTCGAGGAGCGGGGCGATTTCCCGGTTGACGAACGGGGCGATCCCGAAGACCTGCGGGAGCGCAGTCAGCCCGTACCCCGTGACGTCGGTGTCCGTGTCGACCTCGACGACGACGATCTTCCAGGCGACGGGATCCTCGAGCAACGGGACGTCGACAGGGATCTCGTGGATGGTCGCTTCAACGTCCGTGATTTTCATCGGTACCGCGTCCGCACCCCGTGGAAAAGATGCTTGTGTTCCGGGGGATGGTTCCTCATCTTCCCATCCTGTGGCTCTCCCCATCCAATCCAGGACCCGGATGTTGTTAGAGTATCACTGCTGTGACATCTGCCAGGATAGTGAGGCCGTCCCTCGCGAGGTGGTGTATCTCCGCGTCGAGAATCATCCAGGCGATCGTGAGTTCGATACCGGTCACGGCGAGCGTGACAACCCCGGCCCACGTGCTGTCGACAGTGACGCCGACGGGGACGTCGTACTCCGTCGGCCACGGATAGAACAGGGCCATCCCGCGGACGTTGCCGAGGAGATCGAGGACGTAGTGCGTCAAAACCCCGATCCAGACGTACTGGAGATTGCCGACGAGGACAGGGAAGGCAGCGAACGTGCCGAGTGTCAGACCGTTGTGGAAGGTCTTTCGATGACTGCCGAACGCGGTATCGATGTCCGGGAACAGGGCCCCGAGGAGTATCGGAACGCCGATCGTGACGAACGCCTCGAGCGTGGGGACAATGTCCGTTCCTTCGAGGAGCAGCGCCAGACCGACGGAGAGGAGCACTGCGTTTGCGACGTGATCCCGTTTGTTCATGGCCCCCGTTCCGTCGTCATGGTACCTGAGTCATTCGGGCTCTCCCGGAACCGGAGACCACCACGTGATGCAGCGGAATCGCACGGTGGCGCTACGCCGTAGCGGGATGAAATTCGTCCAGGTAGCGGATTCCGTCCTTCCGAAGCGGTGGATAGAGCGCGAGGAACACGAAGTACACCCCACCGCCGAGCGCAACGATCGCGATTGCTTCCGGGATAGTCGAGACGGCCATTCGAGGGAGCATCCAGGTAAGGACAGTTGCCATCCCGACAGCGGAGATAACCATCCACCCGAGTCGACGCCACGGGACACGAAAGGCGAGGTGGCGGCGGAAATAGTGCACACGAACGGCCATCCCAAGCGTGAACGCAGTCGTCGTCCCGATCGCCGCACCGATGAGACCGAACTGCCACACGAGCAGGAGGTTCAGCCCGAGGTTCCCGGCGATCCCGATGACCGTCGCCCGCGCCACGAGATCCGGTCGGTCGAGGCCGAGCAGGGCCTTCCCGACGATCGTCTGTACCGCGCCGGCGAGCTTGCCCGCAACGAGGACGACGAGGACGAGGCTCGCACCGGCGTACTCGGAACCGAACAGCACCGTCAGGAGTTGTGGTCCGAGGATACTCACCCCGAAGAACGCGGGGATGATGAGCACCAGTGACGGGACGAGTAAGTGTGTCACCAGGTGTTCGACCCGTTCGAGATTTCCATCCGCATGGCTCGCGCTCACTTCCGGGATGACCGTCGTGCTGACGGCACTCGCGAGCAACATCGTGACGCCGGCGAGGCGCCAGGTCACTTCGTACGAACCGACCGCGGTCGTGTGGAGAAACCACCCGATGATGAGGACGTCCATCCAGTTGTGGACCTGCAACCCGATCGACGGGATGACGTTGTACTTGGCAAACCCCAGTAGCGAACGGGCCCGCTCCAGCGTCGGCATCGAGAGCCCCGTATCGAGCTTGACCCACCCCCAGAGCAGGGAGATGACGCCGCCACCGACGAATCCAGCGATGAGTGCCCGCTCGTCGAAGCCGTACTGCAGGAGGATGACCGCGATTCCCACGTAGGTGAGGATCTTCACGAGGGTGAGCTCCGCCGTTTCACCGACGCGACGCTCGCCACGCAGTGCGGTCGAAACAAACCCCGACAGCTGTTCGACGAAAATCGCGATCACCAGCAGGTAGCTCAGGTCCCGTCCGATGTAATCCGCGAGGAACGGCCGGGCAAGCATCACGCCCGTACAGGTCACTGCAGCCGTGCCGAGCTTCAGTGCGAGCCCGGTCGTGAAGGCGTCCGAACGTCCCCGTCCTTCGCTCATGACCTTCTCGATGGCCGTCCCGATCCCGACGTCGGCCACGACTAACGACATCCGGACGATCCCCTGGAAGAGAAAGAAGACGCCGATCTGGGCGGGCGTGAGGACCCTGGTGAAGTATGCGAGCGCCCCGAACGACAGCAGTGTTGCCAGGATCTTCGCCGAGAACATCTTGCCGCCCGCCCGCACGACGTTCATCTCACGCACCCCGGCAATGCGGTACGGTGTGGCCACTTGGTCGATACCCGCATCGGTCCATCCCGGCGAGGACGGTCGACGCGTCCAGAGAGAGTGCGGTCACCGCCAGCTGCCATCGTTCCACCCCGATTTCACCGGGGTCCATTGCGTACAGCTCTCGGGGGACGGACCCCGCACCAAACCACGTTCCGACCCCTCGATCGCCAACCGATCAGCTTCCATCGGTCGCCCCCCGGCCTCGGTTCGATCCCACCCCAAGGCTCCCACAGAGTGATCCGACTGCGCGAGTGACTCGTAGAGATCGGTGACGATGCCGGTCACGAGACGTATCTCGATGTTCATGTCAGGCGATGTATCCGAGCGATCTGAGTCGGTCTTCGACCTGATCATTCCCCGCAGAATCGATGCGACACCGGTCCAGTGTGTCCGGATAGTGGTACTCGTCGGTGGGTGTGACGAGCGGGAGGGTCGTGCCGTCCATCCTGGTGCTCCGGGGGGTGTCGAGTGAGGCGAGAATGGTCGGGGCGATGTCCAGGGCGTGGACACCCCCGATCGAGCGAGACGTGTCGACGGCCCGGCCCGTCGCGACGAAGAGACCGTATCGCTTGGGGTTCCACGACTCACCCATGGGACCGAACAGGTCGCCGGCCAGTCGCGAGGCGGGGAAAACCTCGAACCGGGTGGGCACCGTCACGATGTCGGGAGCTCGGTCGACATACGGTCCATCGAATACGGCTTCGCGTGGACGAACGGACGCGAACACCGGAATCCCATCCGGCGTCGTCACGCCACGAAGGTGATCGATGAGGTTCGACCTGACCGCCTCGTACTCGTCTGGGTGGACGACACCGTCGGGTTCTCGGCCCGCGACGTTGAGACGGACGCCGAGTTCGACGGGAAGGCGCATGTAGGCGGTCGACGACGCGAAGTCGATGCTCGTCTCGACCGGGATCGATGATCGGAGGTGGCCGGGGACGAGCAGCCTCGCGATCGACTCGAGTCCCATGGTTTGGACGGTAGTGACCGCAGCGGCCGATACCTGTTCCAGCCAGCTGGGCCGGTACTCGGACTCCCCATGGTCCTCCTCCTGCGGGGGGTCGTCGGTGTGCTCCGATCGCCAGATGGGCACCCATAAGGGAGACCCCCGGCCGTGGTAGGTCGTCGTGAGGAACCCCTGCGCTGCCAGGAACTCGTTCACGCGGAACTCGCCGTGCGTGTAGGGGCCGATCCCGTGGTCGCTCACGACGAATATCGCGTCGGGGTCGGTCGCAGCCAGGACCGCATCGACTTGTTCGTCGATGGCCCGATAGACCGCCCGGAGTTTGTCTCGATCCCCGGGGAAGTCGTGGGCAACGGTATCCGACTGCTGGAACTGCAGGAACCCGAAGTCGGGCTCGAAGCGATCGACGAGGCACCGAAACGCAGCGCCGCGCGACCGGATGAGCTCGCGGTACTCCTCGGTTCGCTCGTCGTCCCGTGGATCGTCGGCACACTCGTACTCGCCATAGACCCGGTAGCCACCGATGTCGTGGCGCAGCTCTGCGAGCAGCCCGGGTGGCTGACAGGGTGGATTGCTCGGGGCCGTAAAGCCCGGGACGATCGCGCCGTCGATGTCGGATGGGGGCGACGTGACCGGGACGTTCACGACCACGCTCGAGCGGCCGTGGTGGTCGAGGAGGTCCCAGATCGCCGGCGCCTCGACACAGGTCGCATCGACGACGTCCCAGTCGTATCCGTCGTACTGCAGGAAACTGAACACGCCGTGTTTGCCGGGGTTGACTCCCGTATACATCGTCGGCCAGGCGCTCGGTGTCCATGGGGGTACGTGGGACTTGAGACGCGCCGACACGCCCGCGTCGATGAGCGATCGGAGAGTGTCCACGTCGCCGTCCTCGAACGAGTCGAGGATCGACAGTGAGGCCGCGTCGATCCCGACGAGCAGTGTCTGGAGGGATCCTTCAGTCATCGAGTTCGATCCCCTCCTGTGGGTGCTCCGGCGCGTCGTGGAGTGGGGCGTCTCGCGGTTCGTGCCCGTCCGGGCCGAAGATGCCGCAGGGTGATCCCCAGACGAACCATTTCGTCCCGTCTCCAACTGTCACCGGCTGGGCCTCGGTCGCAGCCCGGCAAACGGAAACAGCTGTGGTGACGTCGTCGGCCGACCGGACCGCGGTGACTTCCTTGCCGGGGACTACACGGAATGGATAGCGGCGGTGGCGACGGTCCCGGAGAACGAACGGCGATGTGCAGGAATCCGGCCCGGAAATACGGCGACTCCTGGCTATGGGTCCACAGAAGTCGGTGTTTACTCGACATCCAGCGTCGGGTCGTGACGAGACTCGGTGTTCTCCCATGCTACGGTATTTTCCCATGTTTGCCTCGGACTGGCCCTCGACCGGTAGAGACGGATGCGTGCGTCGTCCGTGCTCCCCTCACGTATCGTGCCTCGACCGGGAGACCACGAGGTCGCGGGCCGGCCGGCGCGACGAGTGCCTCCCGGACTGGGTCACTCATTGATCACGGGAGAGTTCTGGCTGGTACACTGGGGGTTCTCTGAACGCGGGTGGTGCTCGGCCCAGTCGTCGATCCATTCCAGCGGTTCGTCGACGATCCGGGAGATGATCGCCTCCCCGACACGGTAGACGTTCTCCACGCACACGTCGAGTGCCCGCCCGTCCAGATTGATGCTCTCCTCTACGTCCTGTCCGGAACGCGGCTGATCGAAGTTCACGATGCCCCGGATACTCAGGTACCGATCGAGGCACCCGTGTCGTTCGAGTGCCACTGCGGTGCCGAATCCTTCCATCTCCGTCGTGGCGTACTTCCCCGCACCGTATTCCTCGGTGAGGTACTGCGCCTCCGAACTACACGTCGAACCGTGCCAGAACTCGGAGCCACTCACCGACGCCCCGACCAGGACAGAGGGGGGAGATCGGGCAGCGGACTCGTCGAGTTCCTCCGCGTCCGTCAGCGAGACCGTCGAGGCGATCTCGTAGGCTTCAGTGACGAGCGGTGGATTCAGCGCCTTACACACCTCTGCGGTAGATTTGAAGGAATATGTGGTGATCTCCCGTCCCGTGTTGCTCTCTTCATCACAGGACACCCGATGTTTCTGGTCCCAGTCGAGGACGTAGTTGTTGATAACGACGGAGCCGATCGTCGCCGCGGCCGGAGACGCGCCGGCCGTTCCGACGGTGAGGAAGTAGGCATTCTGGCAC
>CAZEDI010000102.1:0-7305 GCA_964510865.1 uncultured Halobacteriales archaeon | reverse complement strand
ACGTCCCGGATCTCGTCGTCGAGCCCGCCGATGTCCTCGTAGGCGACGTCCGGCGCCTCTTCCACTTCCATTGCACGGGCGCGGGAATCAGTCTCGTCGTCGAGGATCGTCTGGATCGAAAAAGAATCGTTGACCGCGACGCGATCACCCGCCTCGAGTTCATCGAGAATGCCTGGCGAGGCCTCGGTGAGAACCTCCTGGTTATTGCCGTGCTGGGTGATCACGACCTCGTTATCGCCGGTGACCTCCTCGACCGTCGCGACGTAAAGCGATGACGTCTTGAGTGTCTCGTTCTCGCGCTGGAGTTGATCGACTTCATCTCGGAGTCCGGTGCGACGGTCCTGTGCGGTCGCGAGTCGGTTGGACAACTCTCCGTGGACATCGAGCAGGCGATCGTAATGTTCACGGAGCGCCTGCAAACGCTCCGTGTCCGACATACTAGGATCAAGATCGAGGGATGGACGCTCGGGGATCGACGGACTACGTGACATCTGACGATCGAGAATAGGGACGGCACCGTAGAAGTGTCTTTTGCCACCGGACCAGGATACGAGTGCGCATCGACATCCCACCCGATTCGAACCGTTTCATCGGTGAGCAGGTTTCCCAACGGGGTGTAGGAGCCGTTTACTGAAGAAACAGAGGCGTGAAAAACACTCGAGCAATGAACCTGGTGGGGATGCGATATGCCGAGTCAAGAGCATCACTCCGAGCACATCTGCGAGGATCACTAGCCTGCCACCGACGCTGGCACTCCACGGTTGCTGGATCTCCGGCGGATAATCACCATGAGTGAGACATATTATTCATCCGAGCAGTATGACAAGCACCGGACGCTCGCTATGGTAGCGGAGGCGATGGACGTGGTCACGACCGCGATCATTCGACCACCGAATCGATCCGCCAGCGGTCGATTCGAGACGACGCTGGTGCTCGAGCCCATCCTCGATCACGCCCCGCCGGAACTCATTACGGAGATCGCATCGTGCGACCTCGGTGTCGGACGAGTCGAATACCAGGGCGACCGGCTGGTCGTTGAAGTCTTTTGAGAATAGTCGGATCGGTGGCCGATCCCGGAGTATCGACGACTACTCGATGAGTTCGGCCACGTCGTCGAGACGGCTGTCGTAGAGGTCGATGGCGCGCTGGATCGGCTCTGACGACGTCATGTCCACGCCCGCTGTCTCGAGGACCTCGATCGGGTAGGCACTCCCCCCGAGTCGCAAGGCATTCAGGTAGTCGTCGACCGCCGGCTGGCCCTGCTCCTCGATCCGTTCGACGATCGCCGCGGCTGCACTCACACCTGTCGAGTACTGATAGACGTAGTAATCATAGTAGAAGTGGGGGATCCGCATCCACTCCCGCGTAATGTGCTCGTCAACGGACGCATTCGCGTAAAACTCCCGCTTGCGGTCACCATAGAGCTCGTCCAGGCGATCCGGGGTGAGAGCTTCACCCGCCTCGGAGCGTGCGTGTATCTCGTGTTCGAAGTCCGCGAAGAGTGTCTGTCGAAAGAGCGTCGAGCGGATACGCTCGAGATACTCGTTCAACACGTGACGACGGAACTCCTCGTCGTCGACGGTCTCGAGCAGGTGGTGTGTGAGCAACGTCTCGTTTACGGTCGAGGCAACCTCCGCGACGAAGATCTCGTAGTCGGCGTAGATGTACGGTTGGGTTTCGCTGGCGAGTTCGGAATGTAACGAGTGACCGAGTTCGTGTGCGAGTGTGAACATGTCCGAGATATCGCCTTGCCAGTTCATCAGGATGAACGGCTGGGTATCGTAGGCGCCACCGGAATACGCCCCCGAGCGCTTCCCCCGGTTCTCGTAGACATCGATCCACCGCGATTCTATCCCGTCCGCGACTCGCGACTGATACTCCTCACCGAGGGGCGAAAGCGCGTCGACGACATACGTGGTCGCGTCCTCGTACTCGAGGTCGGGACTCTCCGTCTCGGTCAGCGGCATATACAGATCCCACATTTCGAGGTCGTCGACGCCCAGGGCTCGGCGTTTCAACTCGGCATGGCGCCGGAGTGCATCGAGGTTGTCCCGTACCGTGTCGACCAGCGCGTCGTATACGTCGACCGGAACGTTCGGGCCGTCCATTGCGGCCTCCCTAGCCGACTCGTAGTTGCGGGATTCGGCGAGCTTCACGTGCGTCTTCACCGCCTTCGACAGGGTCGTCCCCATGGCGTTGCGGTATGACCCCAGCTCCTCGTAGAAGGACTCGTGGACGTCCTGTCTGAATGCCCGATCCGGCTCCTTCAGGAGGGACGTGAGGTTGGATTGCGTGATCTCGACGGCTTCCCCGTCAGGCCGCTCCACGGTTGGAAAGCTCAGGTCCGCATTCATCAGCATTGAATAGGTCTCATACGGGGCGGAGAGCACCTCCCCAAGCTCCGAAAGTACCGTCTCGACCTCCGTCGACCGCGTGTGGGGCTTGACCCGGATGACGTCGTCGAGGTAGTGGTCGTAGCGCCCGAGGCCATCGGTCTCCTCGATCATATGGTCGAGCTCATCGCGCGAACAGGTCTGAATCTCGGGCTCGATGAAGCTCGCCGCGCTCGCCGCCTCGGAGTGGAGCGACTGCGCGCGTGCCTTCATGCCCTGGTACTCCTGGTTGCGCGTGTCCTCGTCCGCTCGCATCCGAGCATACCACCCGACAGTCTCGACCGTACGCATGATCTCGTCTCGAATTTCGAGTACCGCGAGAAGGGTTTCCCCGTCATCGGTCGCCTGACCCTCATACGCCCGAAGATCCTCGAGCTGCTCCGATACGTCGTCATATACCGTCTCCCAATCCTCGTCGGTCGTGAAGATGTTCTCGAGGTCCCACTTGTAGATCTGCTCGATGTCCGATCGTTCCGGGACGCTACTCATGCTATGCGCTTGTGAGTGGGATGAGTAAACCGTTTGCAAACAGGACCATAGCAGGAACCGCTACCCCGACCGGGAGCGAAACACCGCCGAGGTGACCATTCACTCGTCGATCCCGTCGACGATCGATCCGACGACGCGGACGAGAGTTGCGTGTTCGATACGAGCTGCATCGAACACCGATCGCGCATGTGCCGCAGCATCGGCGTCGACCACGAAGTCGAATTCGTACCCGACGTCCGTCAGCACGAGTGGATACGGCGGTGCTGGTGGAACCCCCTGGGGGCCATCGAGCACCGCCGCGGAGAGTACTCGATCGACCCGTTCGAGGGGACTCCCACTCCCGACATTGCGAAGGAGCGAAACCAAGCGACGAACGAGCTGACGCGAGAAGCCCTCGCTCGTGAACACGAGGACCACGAACTCCCCGTCGCGGTCGATATCGATATCGATCTCGCGCTCCGTCAGACGGTCGTCCGGTGTTAGGTTGTGAAAGTCGTGGACACCGGAGAGTCGACGGGCAGCCTCACGGATCCGATCGTCGTCGAGATCGGGCGCATACAGGTGGTACGTGTACTCCCGACGCGTTGCGTCATGCGTCGCATGAAAGGCGGGCACATCGGCGGACGCCCAGGCCCTGATCGAGTCCGGGAGCTCACCGTTTATCGCTGACGGGGAGAGCCAGGCCGGAGCCTCGAACGCGAGTGTCTGGGCGAGGGCGGAAACGCCCGCGTCGGTCCGCCCGGCTGCGGAGTACGCAGCAGGTTCGTCCTCACAGATGTCGAGGGCCCGGAGCGCGTCGAAGAGGTCGTCCTCCACGGTCGGGACGTCCGGCTGTCGCTGGAAGCCGTTGTACGGCCGACCGTCGTAAGCGATCCGGAATGCGCGCACGGCCCCGGGAACGCTCGACAGGAACTTGTCGGTTTCGAGCCCGTCTCGACCCTCGCATATCGCTCCCGCTCGGGGTCAGGTGGGGAGTTCAACGGGCAAGGAAACGGTCGTTCGTCCGTCGAGGCGGTACGTCGTACCAAACACCCCGGGTTCCTCGAGCGAAACGCGTGCGACAATCGTGAGCGCTGATGCGCCATCCCCGAATGGACGCACGTGCGTCGGGATCGAGACGGTCCCGTCACCCAGTTGTTCCAGCCCGCCGAGTTTCAGGACTCGCCACTCGCCATCCGCTGTCGAGTGGAGACGCACATCTGGGGAGTCGGTCCACTGGGGGATCGCCACGTAGACGTCACCGGGAGGATTCGGCGGCAGTCCCGCAGTTGCGCGAAAGCGAAGGTCGAGAGCTGTTACCCGTGTTTCCTCCCGGTGCCACAGGTGGATGTCGACAGGAACTGGCGGGTCGGCGACGTGCCGATCGGGGCGAACCGTCAGGGTGGCGAGCCGTTCGTCTTCCCCAAAGTGGAGGTGTGTCTCGCCGGAATCCTCTCTCTCCTCCCGGGGCGACGTGAGCAACGTCGGTCCACCGATCCCCGAACAGCCGGACGCTGTTGTGACCGCAACTGTCCCGACAGCCGTCAAGAGGTGTCGTCGACGCATTGGTGGGATGTCGCATCGAGACGCCCTAATCCCGACGATCACACAAAGATACGTTTGACCTTCTGCATCGACGAAGGTTTACGGGCATCGTGATCGAACCACTATCATGGATCGGGACACGGCGGAGCCCCGCGTCGAAGCGCTACCCGGGCCAAACGCGACGGAGTGGGCGACGCGAGCCGCGGACGTCGCCGCGCCGAGCACACACCTCTATGACTTCGTATGGGACGTCACCGAAGAGGCGATCGGCCCCTTCTGCAAGGACGTCGACGGCAACGTCCTCCTCGACTTTACCTGTCACGTCGCTGCCGCCCCGCTCGGGTACAACAATCCAAAAGTGCTCGACCGACTCGAGGCGTTCGAACTCGTCGATCCGACGAAAATCGCCGGGCAGGACTTCCACGTCGTTGCCGGGGCGACACCCGAGGAATCGGACTACCCGAACCCGATCGACCTCATGCATCGGCTGTCGGACTTGCTCGAGCACTATGGAATGGATACGGTCTTCCTGTCGAATTCGGGAGCCGAGGCAATCGAGAACGCCATCAAGATTTGCTACGACTATCGCGAGGGCGCGAAATACGGCATCACGTTCGACGGGGCATTCCACGGCCGAACGCTGGGCGCCCTCTCGTTGAACCGCTCCAAAGCAGTCCACCGACGCGACTACCCAGAAATTTCCGGGATTACCGCCATACCGTTCTGTGACGATCGTACCTGCGATCCCGAGACGTGTTCGTGCGGGTTTTTCCCCGATGGTGCTCCCTCGCGACTACGCGAGGCGCTGGCCCCACGTCGCGGCCCGATCGATCCGGAGGAGGTGGCATACATCGTCGTCGAGCCCGTCCAGGGGGAAGGTGGATACCGAATCCCGAGTGACGTCTTCATGGACGAACTGGCCTCGATCTGTCGGGAATACGAGATCCCCTTGCTCGTCGACGAGATCCAGTCCGGCCTCGGCAGAACGGGTGAGTGGTGGGGCGCAGACCACTACGCGATCGAGCCGGACGTGGTGGCTGTCGGCAAAGGACTCCGCGTTGGGGCGACCGTATCTCGCTCCGAAATCTTCCCCGACGAGCAGGCACGCCTCTCCTCCACGTGGGGGGCTGGCGACATCGTCTCCTCGGCACTCGGTGTCGCGACCATCGATGCTATCGAACACCACGATCTCCGAGCGAATGCCACGGAGCGGGGGCAACAGTTGTCGACCCGACTCCGGGATGGAGACCTCGAACACGCTGTCGACGTCCGATCACTGGGATTGATGATAGCAGTTGAATTCGACACCAAGGATCGCCGCGACGCGGTCATGGACTGCTGTCTCGCCCGCGGGCTGCTCACCCTTCCCTGCGGTCACAAGACGCTTCGCCTCCTCCCTCCCCTCGATGTGACGGCTCGCGAGATCGACCTCGCTGCGTCCCTCCTGGTGGACGCTGTCAGCGACGATGCGGTCGACACTGCCAGCCCCGTCACCGACAGGCCCGACGATGTCACGTGAGAACTGTCGTTACCGGGTATCGGGATCCGTAAGCGTCTCGTAGGCGTCCGACACACGCTTGAATGACTCCTCGGACCCGCCTTCCGTGTCCGGATGGGCTGCTTTCGTTCGTTCGCGATAGGCCTGGCGAATCGTCGCCGCATCCGCGTCCTCGGCAACACCGAGAATACGGAGGGCACGCCGCCGGTCCATGGTGGAAACAGACGGTTCGTCGCGTCCGACCTGACGGCCACTACCATCGGATCGTGCCTGTCGAGCATAGCGAGACCGACCCGCTCGTGGCCCACGTGTGGCCCGTCGACCCGACGATTCGGGGCGACCGGATGGCCGACGCCATCGGATCCGGAGACGGCCGGTCGCGTCTCGCCAGATGACGTAGCCAGCCGCCCCGAAGGGGAGTGCCACAGCCGCGAGAAATAGATTGTAGATGACTCCGAGTAGGACAAAGACGATAGCCGTCCCCACGAAAATCGAGGCAACGACGAGCAGGAGCCGGGAACGCCTCACACACGCGTCTTGGGTTGGCGGGTACAAAGGACTCCCGGCCAGGATCGGGGTAGTTCCTGGACCCTGCTCCGTCAAATCGCCGGGACAGTCTTGGGGCTAGCGCCCGTAGGTAGGAGCCATGAGTATGACTGGCGTCTGTCAGATTTGTGAAGCATCCACGGCCACCCACACCTGTGAGAGCTGTGGCAACCTCGTCTGTGACGAGCACTTCGACGAGTCGGCCGGCGTCTGCATCCAGTGCGCTCCTGCCGGTGGTGGTCGGCAGTTCTGAACTCTTCGATCGAGACGGCGAGTCACCGGCTGCCCCTACCGGAATTCGTTGAGGGTGCGTTTGAGACGCTTCGCGGCCTCGCCAGCGGCGCGGGCGAAATCTTCCCCCGCGTTCTCCCCCGCATAGATGATTCCCCGGGAGGAATTCACGAGGCCGACGCCGTCGGCGAGTCCGTGATTGACCGCAGCCTCTGCGTCCCCACCTTGTGCGCCGACACCTGGAACGAGAAAGGGCAGATCGGGAACACGGTCGCGAATCGCCTCGAGTTCATCGGGCGCCGTGGCCCCCACGACCAATCCGACGTTCTCCCGGTCATTCCACGCGGCGGCGAGATCGGCGACGTGCTCGTAGACCGTCGTGCCGGTCGCGAGTTCACAGTCCTGTAGATCGGTGCCGCCGGGATTCGAGGTCCGACACAGGATGAACACGCCCGCCTCCGGACGCGAGAGGAACGGGTCGAGCGAATCCCTCCCCATGTAGGGGTGCGTCGTAATCGCGTCCGCACGGTCAAGGACGTCGGCGTACGTCCGTGCCGTATTTCCGATGTCCGCGCGCTTCCCGTCGAGCACGACCGGGACGTCCTTGCCGTGGGCGTAGGCAAT
>CAZEDI010000101.1:0-7354 GCA_964510865.1 uncultured Halobacteriales archaeon | reverse complement strand
TTGAACAGTCACGTCGACGTCGTTCCGGCGGATGGCGAATGGACCGGCGATCCGTTCACTCCACGGCGCTCGGGGGATCGCCTGATTGGGCGTGGAGCCGTCGACATGAAGAGCCAACTCGCGGCGTGTGTCTTTGCAGCGAAACAGCTCGCGGACGACGCGACTATCGATGGACGAATCGTGGTCGAGAGTGTGGCAGGCGAGGAGGAAGGTGGGTTCGGTGCGGCGACAGCCGCTCTCTCGAACCCGTACCCGTTCGATCGTGACGCTGCCATCGTCGCGGAGCCGACCGACTTCCGGCTGGTCACCGCCACGGCGGGCTGTCTAATGATGTGCCTCGACATCCCTGGACGACCCGCGCACGCCGCTCGTCGATGGCAGGGGATGGACCCTCTCGATCGATTCGAACGGATCCGGCAAGTGTTCCTCGCCCTCGAAGCGGAGCGGGTCGAGTCACTCGGCCACCCGCTGTACGACAGGTTCGATACCCCGTGGCCACTGGTGTTCGGGCGGGTGGAAGCCGGGTCGTGGGCGTCGAATGTTCCGGATACGCTTTCGGCGCAGGCCCGCATCGGTGTCGCTCCGGGCGAAACCCTCGACGAGGTGGAGGACCAGTTCCGTGAACGGCTCGTGCACGTCACTGGGGGAGATGACTGGCTGGCGAATCACCCGCCGACGTTCGAACGATTCGGCGTCCAATTCGAGCCGGCAGAAATCGATGCCGACGAGCCCATCGTCGACGCACTCACAGCAGCCCTCGAGGAGCACGGTCGGCAATCTGCACCGGTGGGAGAGACCTACGGTGCCGACTCCAGGCACTACATCCGCGCTGGCATTCCGACTGCGGTGTTCGGACCGGGACGGATTGAGGAGGCACACTTCCCCGATGAATCGATCGTGTGGCCGGACGTCCTCGAGGCTGCCGACGTGCTCGTGGACGCAGCGCGGCACTTTCTCACGACGTCGTAGGGGCACTGCCAACATTTTTCGAGCCCCGGATCCCAGCCTTGCGCATGACGTCGGACTTGCTGGACGAGGCTCGATGGGAGCGAGTAAGCGATGACTTCACGGATATCACCTATCACCGGGCTGTCGACTCCGGCACCGTTCGGATCGCGTTCGATCGGCCCGAAGTCAGGAACGCGTTTCGACCATCCACTGTCGACGAGTTGTACGCTGCGCTCGACCACGCCCGTCAGCAGCAGGATGTCGGGTGCGTCCTGCTCACCGGGAATGGTCCGTCACCGAAAGACGGTGGCTGGGCGTTCTCGTCCGGAGGCGACCAGTCCGTCCGGGGAGGGACCGGATACGAGTACGACGGGGACCCGATGGACACCGACACACCGTCGGTTGGTCGCCTCCACATCCTCGAGGTGCAACGGCTCATTCGATTTATGCCAAAACCAGTCATCGCTGTCGTCCCGGGATGGGCAGTCGGTGGTGGGCACAGCCTCCACGTCGTCTGTGACCTCACGATCGCGAGCGAGGAGCACGCACGCTTTCGTCAGACTGATCCGGACGTCGCGAGCTTCGACGGCGGATTCGGTTCGGCCTACCTCGCACGCCAGGTCGGACAGAAACGCGCCCGCGAAATCTTCTTCCTCGGAAAGGCGTATGACGCCGACGAGGCGGCGGACATGGGAATGGTGAACGAGGTCGTCCCTCACGAGTCCCTCGAAGGGGTGGCGATGGAGTGGGCCGAGACGATCAATGCGAAGAGCCCTACCGCCATCCGGATGCTGAAGTATGCGTTCAATTTGGTCGACGACGGGCTCGTTGGCCAGCAAGTGTTCGCCGGTGAGGCGACCCGTCTGGCCTACATGACGGACGAAGCAGCGGAGGGGCGAGATGCCTTCCTCGAGGACCGTGATCCGGATTTTTCCGGGTATCCCTGGCATTACTGACGACTCCCCGGGTCACGCTGGCTGGACTGACATGAGTACCAACGGGTGTACGCCGGAGCCGTCGACGTCTAGCGAAACCGCTGAATAACGATATGTGATGGGCGCAACGGATAGCTAGTATGCCGACCTACGCGGTGCTCGCTGACGTGGCCGACGGCGACCTGCAAAACCTCCAGGAGTGGGCGACGACCTGGGGGGAGATCGAGAATGAAATCGAGCGACTCGACGGGACGATCCTCGACGCATACGCCGTCCTCGGGGACCACGACCTCCAGTTCACGTACGAGGCAGCCGACGAGGACGCGGCGATCCAGATCGCCGTCGCAATCGAACGATTTGGGCTCGATACCCGGACGCACCAACTCATCGAGGTTGAGCGCGTCGGGGAGCTCGTCGAGGATATCTGACCCGCTGGCGGGGCGATCCCGGTGATCGGGAACGCCTTTCAGCTCACCATCTCTCAATCGTACTATGACAGTGGAGCCATTCAGCCGGGCGATTCTTGATCATCATCGAGGTGAACGCGAGGAGCCATTGCTACAGCGAGACGGTGAGGAGACGCTCTCCCATCCCATTGAGGCGTTCTACTTCACGGATAATGTTGCAGACGACGAGGCCCTCATCGAGTGGGTCGACGGTCCGTTGCTCGATATGGGGGCCGGCGCGGGGCGCCATGCCGTGTTCTTTCAGGACCGGTTCGAGACTGTCGCGATCGAACAGAGCGACTATCTGGTCACGACGATGCGCGAACGCGGTGTCACCGATGCCCGAGAAGGGGACATGTTCGCCCTCCGAGAGATGTTCACGCGAGACCGATTCCGCTCAGCGATCGCTATTGGCACGCAACTCGGCTTGGCAGGCTCCATGCACGGACTTCGATCGTTTCTCGGCGATCTTTCGTTCGTCACGACGCCAGATGCAACTGCGGTCCTCGATTGTTACGATCCCGAGCGGGACGGCACGCGGGACCTCCTCGGGTTCCGTGACGATCCGACCCCGGGGATGGGCACCCGGGTAATGCAGTTCGAGTACGAGGGCGACCTCGGTCGACCCCTTGTGTTCAGGCTATGGAGTCCGTCGCATCTCCGGGACGCGACTGTCGGAACAGGGTGGTCGATAGCGCGGGTAGACCGAAACGGGGAGGCGGGGCATCACTACCGCGCGTTTCTCACAAAGCGATGAGGCAACCGATCGTGTGTCCGGAATCACCGTCGCTTAAGCCTGGCCGGGTCCAACACCGACGGCAATGACGGCGACTGCGGACGTCTCGCGCGGCCGTGCCTGGGTGATTGCTGCCCGGCCACATACGCTCCCCGCGGCTGCGTCCCCGGTCATCGTCGGGAGTGGTCTCGCACTCCAGGACGAGATCTTCGCCGCCCTTCCCGCCCTCGCCGCCCTCCTCGGCGCCCTCCTCATCCAGATCGGCACGAACTTCGCGAACGATTACTTCGATGCAAAGCGAGGGGTCGACGAAGATGCCGTTGGCTATACGCGTGTGACCCAGTCCGGCTTGATTCCCCCGGCGCGAGTCCGAAACGCGACCATCGCGACGTTCGGGCTGGCAATACTTCTCGGAACGTATCTCGTCTACCTGGGCGGTCTTCCAATCGTGGTGATCGGGTTATCCTCGGTCGCCGCAGGGATCCTCTATACTGGTGGTCCGTGGCCATTCGGGTATCATGGCCTGGGCGATCTCTTCGTGTTCGTCTACTTTGGACTCGTGGCAGTCACCGGAACGTACTACGTCCAGGCGGTAGCGATACTCCCGATCGAGCCATTTCCGCTCTGGCTTCCGGACGGCGCGATTACCATCGAGGCCGTCCTCGCGAGTCTTCCCATGGCCGCCTTGATCACGGATATCCTCGTCGTGAATAACCTCAGGGACCTGGAGGCCGATCGCCGCGCCGGCAAACGAACCCTGGCAGTGATACTCGGGTATACGTGGAGTCGTGTAGAGTACATCGTGCTCGTCCTGCTCGCCTACGCCGTCCCGATCTGGTTCTGGGGACACCACGCATTCGGCACCTGGGTTCTCCTTCCGTTACTAACCCTGCCGCTCGCGGTGTCGGTCGCGTGGACCGTCTCGACGTCGACCGACGAAGAGGCACTCAATCCTGCACTCGAGCGAAACGGCCAGCTCGTCGCTGTCTACGCAGTGCTCTTCGGGGTGGGCCTCGCGCTATGATGGCGTCTATTGACAGCTTTGAACTCCCGCTTACGCAGCCGCTGGCGACAGCCAGGGGGACGATCGACTACAGAACGGGATTCCTCGTCGAGATCGAGGCTGATGGATGTCAGGGACTCGGCGAGTCGACTCCCCTCCCGGGGTGGACAGAATCCCGAGACGAATGCCGGGCAGCCCTGGAGGCGGCAGTGCAGTCACTCGACGATCGAGCGCAGGCCCTCGCAGCTGTTGCGGATCGACCTGCAGCCCGGTGCGGGCTCACCCTCGCACTGGCTGATCTCGATGCACGCCGGACGGGCATCCCACTGCACGAATTCATGGCACGGCAGGGCGATGCCTCCCCCCGTGTACTCCAGGTAAACGCGACGGTGAGTGACGGCAGTATCGATGAGACCGTCGATGCGGCTCGGTCAGTTTGCAGGGAGGGCTTTGACTGTGTGAAGATCAAGGTCGGCGCACGATCGCCAGACACAGACGCCGAACGGCTCCGTGCTGTCGTGGAGGAACTTCCCGCAGACCTCACGCTCCGGGTAGATGCGAACGGCGCATGGTCACTCGAGGAGGCGAGACGTTTTCTCGGGTCGTGTCCGGGTCTCGAGTTCGTAGAACAGCCACTCCAGCCGGACGATCTGTCCGCCCACGCCTCGCTTCGCCCCGAGACGTCTATTGCACTCGATGAGACCCTCATCGAGAGATCGGTCTCGGAGATACTCGAGGCAGACGCGGCGGACGTGCTGGTCCTCAAACCGATGGTACTCGGCGGCCTCGACAGGGCACAACGGATCGCCAGCACGGCAGCCACAGCGGGTGTCGAATCCCTCGTGACATCGACGATCGACGGGGTCGTTGCTCGCACGGGCGCGATCCATCTCGCTGCCACCATCGATAGTGATCGGGCGTGCGGGCTCGCGACGGCAGATCTGCTCCAGCGTGACCTCGGTCCCGACCCGGCACCTGTAGACGCGGGGAGCGTGACAGTCCCGACAGGACCTGGACTCGGTGTGAAGGTGACCGTATGACATCTATGCACGACTTCCTCACTCTCCGAGTACGTGCAACACCGGAGCGGACCGCTCTCGTGGACCCACAAGCGGACGTGTCGTGGAGCTATGCCGAACTGGATGAGGCAGTCGACGACCTCGCCTCCCGGTTCGCAGCACTCGGTATCGAACCCGGTGACCGTCTGGGTCTCCTTGCCCCGACCTCGATGGCAGCGATTCAGGCGGTCCACGCCACGTTCCGCAGTGGTGCGAGGTTGGTCCCGTTGAACGTTCGACTCACGAGTGCGGAACTGGAACGGCGAATCGAACAGACGAGCCTCGAATACGTGGTGTGTACGGCCGAAACCGCGGAGATGGTCCCTGATCGCAGTGACCTCCAGGTCGTGTCACTCGACGGGGGCTCGGTCCCATCTCTCTACGAGCTGCCTCCGGGTGACACGCCTCCCCAACTCTTCACTCTCACGGATCCAGTCGTGATCATATTTACCTCCGGGACGACTGGCGATCCGAAGGCGGTCCCGCTCACAGTTGGGAACGTACTCGCGAGCGCGGCTGCCTCGGCGTTTCGCCTCGGGGTACTCCCGACGGACCGCTGGTTGCTCGTCCTCCCGATATATCACATGGGCGGGCTTGCCCCGGTTCTCCGGTCCACGATATATGGCACGGCGATCGTCGTCCAGGAGGGATTCGAGCCCGAACGTATGACCCACGTGATTGATGCGTACGAGGTAACTGGCGTCTCGCTCGTGCCAACCCAGTTGCGCCGGTGTATCGATACGGATGTCGATCTCGCGGGATCCCTCCGATTCGTCCTCCTGGGTGGGGCCCCGGCGAAGCAGGACTTGATTGACGCGTGTCGGGAGCAGGACATCCCGGTGTATCCGACGTATGGCACGACAGAGACTGCCTCACAGGTGGCGACAGCGACACCCACGGAAGCTTTCGAATATAATGGAACGGTCGGTCAGCCGCTTCTCGGGACGACCGTGACCATCGTCGATGATGGAGGCGAGACCGTGTCGTCAGGCGAGGTAGGAGAGGTCGTCGTTTCTGGCCCCACTGTGACGCCGGGGTACCTCGACGGGGACGACGACGCGTTCGGCCCATCGGGATTCCAGACCGGAGACCTCGGGTATCGAGACGAGGGGGGACGACTCTGGATCGTCGGTCGAACCGACGATCGGATACTCACGGGCGGCGAGAACGTCGCTCCCATCGAGGTCGAGAATGTCCTCAGGGAACACCCAGCTGTTACAGACGTCGCCGTCGTGGGGATGCCGGACCGAGAGTGGGGTGAGCGCGTGGGTGCACTGCTCGTCCGGGACACACCAGTGACGACGGAGGAGCTTCAGGAATACTGTCGTGAGCGACTCGCCGAGTTCAAGCGACCACGGACTCTCGCCTTCACCGACGACCTCCCTCGGACATCCTCCGGGACGGTCGATCGAAACGAGGTCCGCGATCAGTTGGATGCCGCGTGACTGCGCGATACCACACAAAGTACCCACCCCGAGCTATCCCTCGGCTCTCCGTTGGGATGCCCCGCCAGCAGACGAATTAAGGTCCAGTCCGACGTAGTTCTCGGTGTGTGCACGCTGGTCCTCGCCTGGCGCGCATTTCGAGATGCGCCGGTCGTCGTTGCCGCCAATCGTGACGAATCGTACGGCCGGCCCTCCCGGCCTCCAGCGGTGCTCGACGCAGATCCTGGCATCGTTGCACCCCTCGATGAGTCCGCGGGTGGAACATGGATCGGCTATAACGATCACGGCGTGCTCGGTGCACTCACCAACCGGTGGACCGATGAGGATCGATCGGGCGAGCGCTCTCGGGGCCTACTCGTTCGGGATGCGCTTCGAGAGGAGTCGGCCGAAGCGGCGACCCGATCGATCGAGCACGAACTCGCACAGCGCTCATACGCTGGGTTCAATTTGGTGCTCGCTGATGCCCAGGCAGCCATTCTCCTCGAGTGGGACGATCATCTTCAGGTGACGCCTCTGGACCCCGGACTCCACGTCATCATGAACGTGGGCTACGACGAGACGTTCGATGTCCCCGACCGGTTCCGTGAGCCAGGTGAGCGACAGGTCGAGAGCGCCCGGCGTGTTCGTGTGGAACTTCAACCCGAGGCCGATGAGTCGGCAGGGGACTGGCTCAACAGAGCTGGGGCAGTCCTCGGTACTCACGAATACGGCGTGTGCGTTCACGGCGATGAATTCGGCACTCGATCATCGTCCCTCATCGCGCTCGGCGATCGAACTGTGTAT
>CAZEDI010000100.1:0-7354 GCA_964510865.1 uncultured Halobacteriales archaeon | reverse complement strand
CCGCGGCCCAGACCTGCGGGTGGACCGCGAACGCCCTCCGCGGCGAGGGGAAGTGCTAACGGAGATTCTGCTCAGAGCCCCTCCAGTGACGCCTTGGACATGGTCGGAATCGCTTGACGAGAGCCGTTTATGAGGGTTCTTAGGCGGTAATTACGGGTCATTCTCGCCTCATAATCGGCCATATTCTCCGCAAGATACAGATGAAACAGCCACCGAAAGCCAACTAGGGACCCCACAAGCGAGGCACGACCCAGCAGTCGAGACACTCGAATCCAGAGGACACAGGCCCTCATACCGAAGTAGCAAGGCAGGAGCCATCTCGGCGAAGCCCAAAATATTGATCGTTCAAGCCTCATAATCGGTTCCAGGCTGCCGATTACAGGTTGCCGTTCCGCGGCGACTTCGTCGCACTGGAACCACTGGTTTCCCAGGATGGACCGACGACGGCCAGGCTCGCGCGAGCGCTGACGAAATCATCCCCCAATGCTTTGGTGGCAGTCCTTCCTAGTTGCTCCGACACCACCGTCCTCTGCTTCTCTTGCGGGTCGTCGCGGCGATTATGAGCCAGAACCCGCCCGTGGAATTCGCCTTAGCGATCCGCTCAACGACGGACGGCTCAACGTCGCAATTATGATCAGTGATATCGGGGGTCGAAGAAATACGGTCCTGTCCCCGAGCGGAGTCGCATGGCAGGGTACTCTATCGACCAACTTGACGAAACGGCGCGGCGTATGCGGCCGGAGACGCTTCCAATCCTCCAGCAGTGGATGCAGGACCGGATCGCACGCTACGACCGGTCTCGCCTCGCCGACGCGTTCGACGCCACCGACCTCAGGGGAAGATCTACGCGGCGTCCTCGATCAAGTGGCGGTCGTCGATCACCCTCGAACAGACGGGGAACGCGCCGAACGTCGCCGGCGGCGTCTGGTCGCTGGCGACGTGCAAGCACCACATGCGGTCGGTCGGCACGTTCACTGGCTGGTTCTCCGCGGACGACGATGGCGTCTACCGACCCGAAAAACCCGTGTTCATCTACACGGTCGCGGGCGAGTCCGTACGAGACCTCGATCGTCACCGATGATGGAGAAAACCATGGAGTTGTCCGAGAGTGGAACTGACCCCCACTAGACGAGCCACTTCACGCGTAGTCGTCGATCTGCGCATCCCCACTCGGCTGCTCCAGCGTGAACGACCGCGTGCCGACGTCGTCGAACAGCTCCAACCGCTTCAACAACACGCGCACCTCCTCGCCGGCCGTCACGCGTCGCTGCATCATCAACTCCTGAATCGCCTGAATCCGCTCGACCGACTGATCGAGCTGGAGGTCGAGACAGTCCAACAGCGCCGTGTCAATGGCATCCTGTCCCTGCTCAGTCGGCGTATCATCATCGAGGAACAGCTCGGCCGCCTCGCGTAACCGGGCCCGATCTTCGTCGCTGAACGTCCGGACGTCGGGCACCGGAAGCGTGGACGTCTCGTAAGTCATCATCTGGAGCATCCCGGCCTCGTCACGGCCCCACACCTCCATGATCGCCTTGGAGGCCGAGGAGTTCAGGACGCCGATCATCGTCGTCACGTCCACGTCGTCGTGGAAGGACAAGCAGTCGATCGCGTTGCTCGGGACGGCACCGGCCCGATTCCAGATCGTGAACACCCGCTCCCGGAGGAGCTTCGGCATGAAGAGGTCGGGCTCGGGCAGTTCCCCCAGGTTGAACCACACACGACGACTCTGGCACGTTCGCCCAGTGTGCCACTCCTGGGTCTCGGCATACCGAATATACGACCGCAATCCCTCATGCCCGTCCCGCTCCAACGCGAGCTTGACGCGCTCCTCCAGCGACCGATCCTCGGTCAATGCGGTCGCCTCATCCGCGACGCGCTCCACGTACGCGTTCACGTCGACGACGTACAGCTCGACGTCCGCGGAGTCGTATACTCGCGTCTCGACCCCGCGCATGCTCTTCAACGCTGGCCTGAGGAACCGTCCCTCGATGCCCCACTCTGCGACCGCCTCGGCGTCGACGAAGAAGAACCTGTTCGCCCCCGTCATCACACCCCGCGAGATGTCGGCGAGGTCGCCCAACGGCACGAGGCCAGGATGCTCGACGAGCTCGATGAGATCGGGCGGCGCCGTCACGTAGTGATTGAGCTTGCCCGGTCCCCGTCGTTCCAGATACGATTGCCGGAGCGTTACGGTCCGGAACCGCTCGGCCGACGTGATCGAGAGCTCGTCGGCGGCCGGGACCTCGTACTCGTAGTCGATTGTCCCCATCACGTTGTCGACGTCGATGGCATCTTTGATCCGGATGAACCGCGTCGTGTTCGTCGCGCGTTCATCCAGATCCGAACACCGCTCCAGCAGCAACAACGCCGTGTCGATGAGTGCGTCCTCGAAGGCGCGGTGGTCGAACCCGACGACCGCGTGGAGCTTATGATGGTCGAAGAGGAATCGCTGGAAGTCCTTGCCGTACTCGCTCATCATCCACTTCGTCGGGACGATGAAGGCCAGCCGACCGCCCTCCCGGAGGAACTGCGTCGCGTGCGTGATGAAGTAGACGTAGGCGTCGCTTCGCTTGCTGAGCTGCTTCTCGCCGTCGAAGTAGGGCGTCCGATTCGGTGGCCCGAACCACTTGAGGTGCCGGCGGAAGTGGGCCTTGTCGGGGTAGAGGTCCTCCGACCGGATATACGGGGGATTCCCCACGACGCCGTCGAAGGATCCGATCTCGCGGGGCGTCTGTTCTCGCTGAGGCCCCATCCGCGTGTCGACGAACCGGTTCGTCTCGGGGTCGAGATTGAAGAACGAGTCGTTGTAGGCGTGAATGACGTCCGTGTTCGCCTCGATGTCCTGGCTCGCGACGTTCAATGCCGTCAGGTGGAGGGGAAACCGGTTGACGTCGACGGCCATCAGGTGGTTGACGATCTCCTGGTGGGTCGCCTCGGGGTAGAGTTCCCGCAGTCGCTTGTAGGCCTCGACGACGAACGTGCCGCTGCCGGAGCCGGGGTCCAGCACCCGGGCGACGTGATCGTCGTCGCCGAGGCCCTGGTGGGCCTCCGAGTCCGGGAACGCCCAGCGCACCAGCGTCTCCGCGATCTGGGGATGGGTGTAAAACTGACCGAGCGCCTTCCGCTCCTGGGCCGGGATCAACTCCTCGTAGATCTCACCGAGCAGGTCTTCGTCGAGTTCCGAGATGGGATCTGCCTCGACGCTCTCGACGAGGTCACCAAGGGCACGCCGGGTTTTGAGGCTGTGCGGGAACCCCTCGAACAACCCCGAATCGGTGGTGAAGATCGGCTCGTAGTCGATCCGCTGGATGATGTCCTCGAACTTACGGCGGATGTGCTCCTCGAGCCGACTGACTTGGGTCTCGCCGGATAACGGGTCCAGCGGGAAGCCGTCGTTCGTCTCGATCGGCGTGGGCGTGTTGGTCCGGACGACCTCGTAGAACAGCACCTTGTTCGTCAGCAGGTAGGCGTACTGCTTGGCCGCCACCTCGAACTGGGTTTCCTCATCGAGGTCGGTGTAGTCGTTCTCCCGGATCCACTCGTCGAACCGGGCGATGAACGCCTGGTTGCTCTCGTAGGCCTCGGCGGCCAGCTGCTTGAACGTCGGCCAGATCGAGGAGTGGAAGCTCCGGAGGGTGCCGACGACCCGCTCCCGTTTCGCCTGCCGTGGGAGGTGGCCCTCCTGGTAGAGGTGGACGACGGCGCTGAGCAACTGGGGGACGACAGCGGCCAACTCGCGGTTCCGCAGGTTGAGGTAGTAGTAGTCGATCTCGCTCGTGTCGAGTTCGTCCTGATAGTCGAAGAGAAAGAGGTCGTTCGCGTTACAGGTGGCGAAGAACTCCGCGCCGGTCGAGTTCGCGTAGTCCCGGGCCTGTTTGATGACCTCACGGCCGCGCGGATTGACGTTGGATCGCTTGACTTCGATGACGAGGCTCCCAGTGCGGTGGCTCTGGACGTAGATGTCGGCACGTCGGCCGTCGACGTTCTCCTCGATCCGAACGTCGTCGAAGGGTGCTTCTTCGTGGTCTCCCAGGTAATCGTGCAGGCGGGTGAAGAGGAGACTGTGAAATTGGGCTTCAGCGGGCGGTACGTCGGCGGCGCTCATGCGTCGGGACCGGCCCTTTTCAAATCGAACTGACATAAATCCATGGGTCAGGTTATCAAAGAACATCGTTTCGAGGTTGAGGAACACCTGTGGAGAGCAAACAGCGACGGTCTAGGGAAATCGCAGAAACTGCACTGAACAGTGGCTGTTGGAGTCCCCCAGAAGCTATCACGATGCCCTGATCTTGTTGGCCATGGGCACGTTCGTTGGCGTCGACTGGGCTAGCAAACGATGGATCGTCGTTGCAGAGGTTGAGGGAGTGCTCGAGATCGGGACACAACCATCGTTTCAGGCGGTCTGGGACGCCTATCAGGACGCGGAGCAAATCCTCGTGGACATTCCCATCGGGCTTCCGTCCACGTCCGATTTGTATCCGCGTCTCTGTGATGAGGAGGCTCGGGAGAACGTCGCCCCCTCAATTCGCCGATCGATCTTCGACGTACCTTCTCGGCAATCAGTCCAGACATCGGACTACCAACGGGCGAAGGAGCGAAACGAGGATGCAATTGAGGAAGATACGCTCGGTCCCCAGACGTGGGGTATCGCCGAACGGATTCACGAGGTCGACGTCTTTATGCGGCATACCGAGCCAGGCAAGCGCGTCCGGGAAAGCCATCCCGAGGTGTGCTTCGCCGCGCTCTCAGAGGACGATCTAAAGTCCTCGAAAAACCAGCATATCGGTCGGCAGGAGCGGCTAGGGATCATTGGTCGTCACGCACCGGAGTACCTAGACGTTTTCGAAGAAACGCGAGTGCGGATAGAGTCGACAAACCCCTGGAAACGACGACTCGGCATCGGAATGCTCGACGACATCGTTGACGCGATGGTGCTGGCGTTGACGGCTCGGCTCGGATCGAATAACGGGTTCGAGGTGCTGGGTGGCGGGGACGACAATGAATCACTTCCGATGGAAATCGTCTGCCACTGCGGGTTGTAATCATGTTTAAATATCCATAATTTCATAACCCGTGAACTCGGTACGCTGGTTATGAGTTTCTTCGTCAGGAAATTGAGATGGCTGCGGATTCGGATGCGGACCCGCCGTTTCCAAACGGCCGCTTCGATCACCGTTCTTCTCTTCTTTTCCCAACTAATCGCTTACAGTGCGAATCTCGGTCTACCGCCCCTCTTTCCTGTGATCACCCCTATCCAGCGAACGTTTGTCGGCCTATCGACTACATTCGCGTTTTCACTGACATCTTTCATTCTGATTGGGTTAGCCGTGCTGGCCGCGCTTGACGTCATTCGGACACGTATTCCCCGCTTGGATAATGAGGAAGACGATGAATTCCGACACAGCTACCGCGAACTCCGGTTTGCGTTCCGATCCGGTGCGTACTACACTATCTCAGCCGCCGTGATCGGGATCGTGTTCCAATCGATCGCACCAGAAACCCTGGCGGAGGGCGTGTTCGGGCTGGTCCAATTGCTGGTGGTATACTTCGGGATCTTCTATCTCTTCGTTTTCATCTTCGCTGGTATGGTGCTCACTGCTGTAGACATCGTGGAACTAATTCTAGAACTCGACCGAATCTAACAACGCATTCCGGTCCCGTCGTCGGGACGCACCACCTCTATGGCACCGTGGACTGCCCCTATTCGGTACGATCTCCCTCTCGGGATTGACCGAGGCTTCAAGTACCAACACGGAACCAACATTGCCCGGATGGACCAGCCACCTCCCTACTCCCCTTCGCCACGCCCATTTTATCCGCCCCTGACGGGCGAGGGGCGTCAACGCGAGCGCGTCCCTCCAACCAACGAATGAACCCCAACTCCACACAGCCACGAGGTGACCCGCAGTGGCACAGGGCCCGGTGAAGAAACTCCGTAGCGAACGAACACGGATCGAACGCTACGGCAAGGACGGCACGCTCCCGCAGGAGACGACCGACGCGCTCCTCGAGTGGGCGAGTGCCCTCCACCCAGAAGAAGCCGAACACGAGTTCGTCTGGCCGGACGGCGACCCAGGCGAATTCGCGATCAGCACCGTCCAGGGCTACCTCCGCGAGATGCGAAAGGTCGCCGAGCGTGCCTTCCCGGAGCTGCTCACCGTCGACCCTGAGCAATTCAACGAGGAAATGGACGCCATGCACGCCGGCGATAATCCACAGGTTCCCGAGGGCGGCCTGGCGAAGACCTCACTGCAGCGAACGCAATCTGCGGCCCGGACGTTCTACTGGTACCACGAGGTCGCCCACCCCGACTCGATCACCGTCTACGGCCAGCCGAGCGAGCCCCAACACGACGAGGCCGACCTGTTCTCTCGAGACGACGTCCAGGCCCTCCGGGAGCACATCGAGGGGCCCCGGAACCGCGCTCTGATGGAAATACTCCTGAACACCGGCCAGCGCATCAGCGCGGTCCAGGGCCTCCGGATCAAGGACGTCGACACCGAATCCGGCTGGTTCTCCCTGAACACGGAACGCGAGGGGCTGAAAGGAGCAGCCGACCGGCTTCGACGACGGCCGCTCTTCGGCGCGACACCCTATCTCGCCGACTGGCTCGATGTCCACCCGCTCGCCGAGGACCCTGAGGCGTTCGTGTTCATCGGCGATCTCGACCATCACTACACCAAGCCAGACCAGCCACTGTGTCAAGGGACGATGCGACAGATGCTCCAGACCACGGCCGATCGGGCGGACGTGGATAAGCCGGTGAACCCCCACAACTTCCGGCACTTCTGGACGACGATGATGAAGCAGGACTACGGGCTGAATGACGAGGAGATCAAGCTCCTGCTCGGTCATAAACGCGAGAGCAACGGGATGAATCTCGTCTACAACCACTCGATCACCAAGCAGCTACTCGCGAACACGGAACGAAAGATCGGTGCGTCTGACGATCCAAAGAAGAAGCCACTGACTCCGGAGCATTGCGCCGTGTGTGACGAGGACCTCGAAGCACACTGGAGCTGTTGCCCCGTTTGTCGAACGGCCTACGGCCCGTAACGGACTCCCGTACGGACCCGATCTGCACCAGATCACCCTACCCCCTGGTACAAGCAGTGGGAGGAAAGAACGTTTTAGCCTGGGCTCCCTCTGAGGGCACCAATGAGTGAATCGGACGGGCCGAAGCAGGTCGACGACCCGGACTACCACAACGTCAATCACACCGCCGTCCAGACCTGCGGCTGGACCAAGAATTCATTGCGTGGAGAAGGCCGCTGTTACAAAAATATATTCTATGGAATCGAGTCCCACCGCTGCGTCCAGATGACGCCGGTGGTCAAGTGCAACGAGCGCT
>CAZEDI010000099.1:0-7381 GCA_964510865.1 uncultured Halobacteriales archaeon | reverse complement strand
TGGAGGCCGGCGTCGGCTGGATCCCCTACATGATGTTCCGGCTGAACAAGGAGTACGCCATGCGGCGGAGCGAGGCACCGCTGCTGGAGCAGCGACCGGAGGCCTACATCCGGGATCGCTGTTATTTCTCGACGCAGCCGGTGGGCGAACCGGCGAACCCTGCGCACCTCCAGTCGATCGTCGACGTCGTTGGCGCGGACTCGCTCATGCTCTCGACGGATTACCCACACTGGGATTTCGATCATCCCCAGGCCCTCGAGGATCAGATCCGTCGGTTCGTAGATCAGCAGACGCTCGATCGGCTCTGTGCCGGGACCGCGATCGAAGCGTTCGACCTCCCGATCTGAGATGACCGAGGACGGGCATCCGGTCTGCGAGGCCGACGAACTCGATGCCGGCCACCGGTTGCTCGTGCAGCTCGAAGGTCGAGAAATCGCGGTGTTCGATCTCGGCGACGAGTACGTCGCCTATTTAAACTGGTGTGCGCATCAGGGCGGTCCGTGCGGCGAGGGCACGCGGACGGGCACGCGTGTAGCCCAGTACGATCGGGACACCGGCGAGGTGGAGGTTTCCTGGGAACGCCAGGGCGAGATCCTGAACTGTCCCTGGCACGGATGGGAGTACGATCTCCGGAGCGGCGAGTGTCTCTCGCGCCGGGACCGAACGCTCCCGTCGTATCCGGTAACCGTCGAGGACGGCACCGTCCGCATTCACCTCACCGACGAGGGCACCGCGGACCCCTGAGCGCGGCCGTCGAATCTCGCGCAGCGAGTCAGAAATCCGTGATGACCGGAATGCCGAACGTCTCGAAGTCCGTCATGGCGTCGAGTTTCTCGGAGGTGTCCTCGAGACTCACTTCCTCGGAGATCACCGCGCCGGGGTCGAGCTGACCGGACGAGACCATCCGGAAGATCTCGTCATACTGCGTCGGGGCCATCCCGCTGGAGCCAACGAAGTCGAGCTCCATGCCGAGGATCATGTCGGTCGGCAGGGTGATCTCGCCCTGTTCCTCCTCGGTGGTGAGGCCGAGCTGGACGTGGGTGCCCCGTTTCCGCAGCGAGAACACGGAGTTTCGACACGTGTCGGCGATCCCGAGCGCGTCCACGGAGACGTGGGCCCCGCCGTCGCTCAGGGCCTGGACGTCGGCCGGGACGTCGTCGCTCTCGCTGGCGTTTACGGTTTCGCTCGCCCCAAGCTCCTCGGCGAGTTCGAGTTTCTCATCGAGCAGATCGACGGCGACCACGTTGGCCCCGAGCGCGTCGGCAATATGCACGCCCGAGAGCCCCAACCCCCCGCAGCCGTGGATCGCCACCCAGTCGCCCGCGGAGACGTCCGCGCGGTGGACGAGGCCATGGAAGGCCGTCATGAAGCGACAGCCCATGCTCGCCATATCCCTCGAGGAGACTCCATCGGGGAGTCGGACCGCATTGACCTCGGGATAAGGCACGGAGAACTGTTCGGCGAACGCGCCTGGGACGCTCTCGTAGAAGCCCAACAACAGGCCGTTATCGCAGATATTCCCGTGGCCGGTCTGACACTGCGGACACGACCCGTCCGCGATGTTGAACGGGACGGTGACGTGATCGCCGACGGAGATGCCCTGGACCTCCTCACCGACCTCGACGACCGTCCCGGCCGGTTCGTGGCCGAGAATCTGACCGTCGGAGAGCTCCACCCCGCTCCACGTCCAATCGCCCTTCCAGGCGTGCCAGTCGCTCCGACAGATGCCACAGGCTTCCGTCTCGACGATCACCCGATCGGGCTCGAGTTCCGGGGGGTCGACATCGGTGACCCGTAGCGGTTCGCCGTAGTCTTCGAAGACGGCGGCTTCCATCGGTTACACCACCCCCACATGTACATTGGCCATCATGTGACGATCGACCAATCAATGTAGGATTACTTTACTTTGACCCTTGTTTTCAAGGCGGAGGGGGAGGTCCCCGCCCCCTCACCTTCGGATCGTTCGCTCTCGGTATGTGTTGACTCCTCGTTGGGGACGGGAGGCGCAGAGATCCAGCGGTCCGGAAGTAGGAGAGGAGATTCGGTATCTTCCCAGATCACGACCCCACAGAAAGCCAATATCAAGAGGGGGGCGAACAGATGTCCTCCCTTGCAAAGGATGTATGCGTCGATGGGACACTGAATTTTTGAATCGTGGACACGTAATCGCAGGAAGGGGGAGCAGTACGCCTGTCGGCAGCGCTGGTGTACGGACGTGTCCGCCTCCGAAACGAGAGTGTGCTCGAGGAAGAGTCGGGGAAGATCGTGGCGTTTGTCGATGCGAACGAAAGAATCGCCGACGCGAGCTTCTAAGTACTGCGGTGACCGACGGAAGAGGGGTAGAATTTTCGCGTGCGTCCCCGACCCACATCCTCCACTCTGGATTGGTCGAAAATCCGATTCGTCTCCCGTTGGAAGGCCACGCGACTAACGAACTCCCCGACGTGGCCCCATTGGAATTTGCATCGAATGTCCGAAATCGTAGCATCATATAGAAAAGATTTGGATCATTATATGATGTACGCCACGTCCGTACCTAGCAGAGCGTTCCTGACAGCATACGAGGATGAGCTTCGAAGCCTGGTGTGTGGAGGGGCGTATGTAACGGCTGAGCGATAGAGTTGGGCAAGCTGACCGATCTCAGCAGAGGATTCAAACATACATATCGAAAACGTACTATTACCGGATCATGATGCGGGGCGCGGCGAGATCATCGAGATATCTATTAAGGGTGAAACGACCAACTCGATAGGATCGGGTACAAATAGCCCCCATATCCCAAAAACCCTTCATTAGTAGTAACATTAATATATGTTACCAAACATGAGTATGCGTCTCCTCAGCGTACGGTGTTGCCGCGAATCGGTGCAGTTGGAAGGGGAGAAGGAGGACACCCGAAGATGCCTACCACTACTCTTGAACCAACAGCGGAACCAGACAGAAACATATCGGACCATCTTACCGCCGGTGAAAACGGACCTCCTCAGCAGTCGCCGACGGGTCCGGCCATTTTCCATATCATGTCTTCCCAGCCCGGACGGCTGACTGCGCGGAGGGTCTTCGACGACGATGGATTGTCGCCTATCGCCACGGGCGAGGAGGTGAACGACCCATGAGAATCCCCTGGAACATCAAATCCCGACTCAGGGAAGAGCGAGTGGCCACGGAAGTAGCCGATGGTGTATACCAGCTCTGTTCAACCATGACCAATATGTACTTGATCGAGGGCGATGAAGGTCTGACATTGGTGGATGCGGGATTACCTGCTCAGATGGAACTGCTGCAGTCCGGGCTCGAACGAATTGGGGCCGAACTCACCGATATTACCGCGCTGATTCTAACACACGTAGATCCGGATCATATCGGGCTGGCTGAGCCGCTTCGGAATGAGGGGATCCCCGTTTGGGTCCCCGAAGAGGGGTACGAGGCAGCTCTGGAAGGCTTAGGCAATCCACCTCTCGGATTCTTCCTCCTCATGTGGCGACCCGCTTATATGCGATTTGTCCGATCGCTGATGCAAGCTGGCATGCTCGACGCGGAACCGATTGCTGAGGTGAACACTTTCACGGAAGGTCAAGTTTTGGATGTCCCCGGTGAGCCGGAAGTGATCCATACACCTGGACATCGGGAAGAGCACTGTTCGTTCTGGTTGCCGGATTCTCGAATCCTCTTCGGAGGCGACGCACTGTTAACGTTTGATATCATGAGTGGGAAGACCGTGGATCCTGAGCCCGTCCGGGGAGGGAACCTGTTTAATTTTGACAAAGCGCAACAACAGGACTCCGCACGAAAATTGGCCACTCTCGGCCAAGTCACCCTGCTCCCTGGACATGTTGATCCATGGGAGGGAGATCTCCGAGAGCTTTATTCTCCCGCTGAGTAGTGACCTCGCCCCGGGCACGAGGTTTGCCTCCCCAAAGGCTCATATCAAATTGGTGGAATGAGTCAAGAACCCCAAAGCGCCGGCTTACAGCCTTCGCCGCACGTCACTAGGCCATGCTCCCCAGGTAACATCGCCGTCCAGTTCTGGAATTGCTCCAGCGCATTCGTGCTGTGTAGTTGCGTGGGAAGGCCGACGTGTACGGACGATCGTATCATTGGCAGCATTCGGTGCGCCGGTATCCGGGTCGTTCGTCCCACCCGAGACCCGGGCGAACGGCCCTGTAGAAACTCTTCGCGAGAAACATGACAAATGAGTACCCTCGAGCACGATGGATGACCTTCCAACGACACGACTCCTCCGATCCGTTGAACGAGCGATGGTGCTAGCTCGCAGTGCGGTGGAACGATTTTCGACTCGCGATTCACGCTCCGTCAACACCTCGGCGTGCTCTGTCTCAGGGTGACGAAACGATCACGCACCGCGACCGCGTTGATGTACGTATCGAGATGGCTCGCATTCGAGACGCCCTGAAGACTCTGTCAAGCGTTCGACCGCTTGGAGATGGCTGTCTGGCGGTTCGTACTGAACTTCTCGCGCGGATTTGCCGATTCGCTTGATATCGGTATCGAGGCGTCCGGGTTTGAGCAGGCTCATACCTCAGCTCACTCCACGAAGCCAACGAATCTCACCATCCAGCAGTTGAAGACGACGTTATTGGTCGATACGCGAACCACCGCATTCACGACATTCGCGTGACGACGAACGATACGCAGGTCGCGCCACCACGTGGTGAAGCGGAACGCAGCGTCCGTGGCAGTGTGAACGAGTGACAAAGAGGACGACGACCAGAACCTCCCTCGGCTCGCCCGTGATCACGGCATTCGACCTCTCATCGAGCACCGTGCATGACCTCCCTCTACGAGGGCGCATCGAATGCACGGGTGGATCGCGACCTCGACCATCGACGAGAGATGAACGGGACAGTCGTCGCAGCGATTAGATAGAACTGTGGCGCATTCGTGCGGTCACGCCGCTGGTGAAAGCAGTTTCGCGAGCGCGGCATCAAGCGTGTCGTTCACAATCTGGAGGGGAAACCTCCCCGTTTCACACGCGAGGGGGAATGACCGTGATGCTGAGAGGTGCGGACTGGTGTATGGAGGGTGGATTCAGCAAGGCCATAGCGACTGGCGTGGGACCGGCATAATGTGGCCAATCAAGTTTATACCAGTGGTCTATGACAACCATCTCATGAGTGGGGAGACCAATCAAACGACCGAGATGTTAGGGGACACACACTCGATCGTGCGGGGGCTGGCAGCGGTCGGGGTCGTTGGGATTCTCCTCTTCTGGCTCGTGGTGGTTATACTGGGACTCGTGATGCCCGAGGATAGCGCTGTCTGACGGAATCAGCGATTTAGGAGCCGTGAATGCACCGTACGGGATCGTTCAGCAGGCCAATTTTGTGCTGCTTGGACTCAGTGTCCTCGCGTTCACGATCGGGGTTGACAAGCAGTTTCGTGATGGATGGCGGCCATGGTTCGGCGTCATTCTAATCGGTGTGTTCGCTCTTTTTGCTGCGGTGGGAAACGGCGTCTTCCCGGTCAATAACGAGAATCCCGACGCCATGACAAACACGCTCCACGGGATCGGGGCAATAGTGGGCTTCCTTTCGGCCTTGGTAGGGATCCCGATCACCGCGTGGCGTCTCTCCGCTGAGGAGCGATGGACTGCCTACCACACCTGGCAAGCAGTTGTCGGAATCGCGGTGTTAGGGGTTGCGGGTTCGCGCTTCTTCATAGTGGGATGAATACCTCATGGGCCGGGATCGCACAGCGCCTGTTCGTCGGGATTGTAACCGGGTTGCTCCTCTATCGCTCGTTCGAACCAACTGAGTGGGGCGGAGTGAATCAACCGGTCACGTCTCGGCTGTGGAAGCCGTCGGGGTGAGGCTACCCCGATATGCGAGATGTTCGCTGTGTCTGTAGCAAAGCCGCTCTCAACCACGGTAGCTGCCACATGGACCCCTCCATCCCAAAACGACCCACACGGTATTCAACCCATTCAGCGATCACGCCATCGGATCGGTAGATTTGACCTCCTCCCACGACTGAAGTCGTGGGATTCCTCACGCTGGGGTTTCGGTGTCTCCCACGGAGGCAACGTTCCCGTTCCAGGTACTCCGGTTTGTGTGCGCCTCGTTGGGGTTTGGCCGTCGAACGGTCGGGGCGGGTGTGGTCGGCCGCCATTCGTGATTGTCCCACGTGAGGCACACGGGCCGGGCCATCGGCCGTGCTAACGCGTCTTCGCCCTCCTGCTCGCGCAGGAACGTGGCTGCCGCAGTGAGATCCGCATGTCCCTCGAACCCGCAGGTGCAGGTGAGCGTGTCGCGATGTCTCGTCGTCGATTCGATCGACCCGCAGTCCGGGCACGTCTGGGAGGTCCAGGCCTCACAACGCACCTCCACGTCGATCCCGTACTCCTCGGCCGTGCAGGCCAACCGATCGACGAATGCCCGGAAGGCCCAGAAGTTGTGGGTCTTTGCGTTGACGTCGACCGACCAGTGGGTCTCGAGGACGCCCGTGAGATCGCCGACGTACAGGGTCGAGACGCCCTCGGCGTGGAGGCGCTCCATCACATCGCGTGCCAGCCCGTCCATGGCGTGATCGCGGCGGCGCGTCCGTCGGCGGTACAGGCGCCGAATCCGCCAACTCGTGGAGCGGTCGTCCTCGAGGAGGGACTGTAACCGGGCGATCTCCGCGGTGGTCCCGCGGAACCGTGCGAAGAGATCCCGACCGGCGTAGAGATATCGTGCGCCGGTCGTGGTCGCACACGCGACGAGGGTGTTCGCGCCGACGTCCAGGGCAGCCGACGCGTCGGCTACTGGTGGATCCTGTTTCTCGTTCTCAACGGTCACAGGCTGAATGGCCCTGAAGCAGTCGGCCACCTCGTCGTAGGACAGTTCGAGTCGACCGGGCTTCCCATCCCATTTGGGGTTCCCACGGACCGCGAGCCGAAGCCGTTCGTGATGCCCGAGCCCGTATTCGGCCTTCAGATCCTTCCCGACGGGAATCTCGAGGCGAGATCGCTCGCCGCGTTCGAGCGAATAGGAGTCGTTCCGAATGTACGTGCGGAGATCGCGTCCTTCCTCCCGATTCCCCCAGAAACCAGGGGGGCCGGCGGGTTCGCCCGCTTCCTTCGCCGCAAAGAAGGAGCGCCAGGCTGCGCTATTCTTGCGAATGACTTGCTGAGCGGTCGCCGAGCCGAGGACGCCGACGTAGCGCTTGCGATAATCCGCCGTGTCCCAGATACTTTCGCCCGCGGAGTACTGTTCTCGACGTTCGTAGTTCAGCTGGTTCCAAAGACTCGCCGAAGCGTCGAGCAATCGCCGCAACAGCTCATCGTCCGCGTCGGTGAGCGGGCGCACCTCGAACGTATTCGATCGCCGCACGACGGAATGATATCAGGAGGTAGTGGTGCTAAAAACGAGCCATGGGGTCG
>CAZEDI010000098.1:0-7686 GCA_964510865.1 uncultured Halobacteriales archaeon | reverse complement strand
CCTCGACGACGAGCCCGCAGTCCTCACAGACCGTCTCCGCGCGCTCCTCGTCGTGTACGAGGTGACCACCACACTCCGGGCAGGTCAACTCATCCTCGCGCTCCTCCTCGGTCTCGTCCTCTTGTTCGCCAGTGTAGGTTCGAATCGTGGTGTCGCTCATGGTGTGTTACGGGGACCTCACCGGGTTGGTATGTCGTTCCGAAAAACCCGGAGGTACCGTTGCTAACGTTCAGTTAGTCCGTAACGCTTTTAAAGCTTTCGGTGAGAATTTTCAATCTTGTACACTGGTGATCAGGCCAACACGCGTACTGAACAATGGTGGTGCCACTGGGGACTGGATCCGGTGGCGACGCAGCCCGGACCTGTCAATCCCAGGTGACCCACGCGAGGAAGAGCAGAGCGCCCGTCGTGATCACCCGCAGGGACATCATTGCGAGTTCAGGTGTTTCCGCCATGTCGAGGAACCACGACTGCATTGGGTCGAGCGTGAAGTAGTAGAGCGCGAGCGCGTTCTCCGCGAACATCAGCGTGGCAAAGATGAAGAGGCCGAGCGCGTGCTTCGAGCCGAGGTTGCGATAGTTCCTGGCCCAGACGGCACCAAGGCCCAGGAGAAGCAGCAGGTTGACACCTGCAGCGAGCCGAGTGATCTCGAACCATACACCCATTGACGGTGACGTTTTCCGGCGGGTGGCAAATAGTTGTCCCCGAATTCCCCCCGAAAGTCTCCCGTTCACTCCAGTTGGGAGACGATCTCCTGGATGACGTCCCAGTGATCGCGGGCCTGCTCGCTCGGAAGGTAGACGGCCCCGTAGTCGTCACCACTTCGCGTCACGACGTCGTTCTCGACGAGGACGTCGAGGTGGTGGCGGACGGTCTTGTAATCGAGATCGAGATCCTCGGCGAGCTGGTTCGCATTCCGTGGTCGCTGATCGATCGCCTCGAGGATCCGGACGCGGTTCTCTCCACCCCGCGTTCCGGTTAGCACGTACCACAGGACCGCCTCCATCGACACGTCCTGACACGGCCCCCTGACGTAAGCCCTCCGGGTAGCGGAGAGCACCGCCACGATCTCGGGGTCTTAGACCGTGAAGAGGTGGCCCTCCGGGACCTCGAACAGCCCGATCCGTGCCCCAGCGTCGAGCCACGCGTGCCCGTAGGAGAAGGCCGCTAACGCGTTCACGGGGTCGTCCTCCGCGCGGAAGTGCCGGCCGTCATCGAGATACGATTGGGCCATCTCCCGAAACTCGGCCGCAGCCGTTCCCAGCGGGGTGTTGTCGGGTACTCCCGGCTCCGCCGCGTCGAGTGCATCCGACAATAGACCCTCGTACCGATCGACCTTCTCGGCGAGGTCTGCAGGCATACACCACGCACCGCGACCCGAGCGGGTAAGCGCTTCGACGAGGACTCTACTACACCCCTGGCCGTCACCACCGCATCTATGAATTCCCACGTCAAAGACGACCCATGGGATATCACGTCATCGATCCTGACGAGCTGGAGTCCGACTCCGACAGACCCTCGGACATGCGCTATGTGAGCGAGGCGGCGGGACTCGACCACCTCGGTCTCCGGGTGTACCACGTCGCCCCTGGCGAGGACATCCCCGTTTCCGGATTACACTACCACGACCGACAGGAGGAGGTGTTCTACGTGGTCGAGGGCGAGCTTCACGTGGAAACGCCCGATGAGACGTTCGTGGTTGGCTCGGGCGAGTTTTTCGTCGCCGAGCCGAAGAGTCCGCACCGGGCGTACAACGACGACACGGCACCGAACGATCTGACTGTCATCGGAATGGGCGCGCCCCCACAGAACGATGGGCACGTCTATGATACGTCACCGTAACCGGGTTACTCCACCCACAGCACAAGCGTAATACACCCCGCCGAAGTACGGATTTGTATGACCGAGCCGGTCGATCACCGTCGGCTGATCATCGCGGGGAGTGGGATCGCAGGGCTCTCTGCGGCGATTTATGCCGCACGTTCGAACAACGAGCCGCTCGTCTTCGAGGGGGATGAGCCCGGCGGGCAGCTCACGCTCACGACTGACGTCGCGAACTATCCAGGATTCCCGGAAGGGATCAACGGACCGGAGCTCATCAACCGGATGAAGGAACAGGCCAAACGGTTCGGAACAGCGGTCGAAAACGGGATCGTCGACTCGATCGACGATTCGACCCGACCATTCGAGGTCGAACTGTCCAACGGGGACGTCTACACCGCCGACGCGGTCATTGCCGCGTCCGGCGCATCGGCCAGAACACTCGGTGTCCCCGGCGAAGATGCGCTCATGGGCTTCGGCCTCTCGACGTGTGCGACCTGCGACGGGGCGTTCTTCCGCGGCGAGGACATGCTCGTTGTCGGTGGCGGCGACGCCGCGATGGAGGAAGCCCACTTCCTCACGAAGTTCGCTGACACCGTGTACATCGTCCACCGACGCGAGGAGTTCCGTGCCGAGGACTACTGGATCGAGCGTGTCGAGGAGAAGGTCGAGGAGGGGGCGATCGAGATCATGCGGAATACCGAGCTCGTCGAGATCCACGGCTCGCAGGAGGCGGGCGTCGACCACGTCACGCTCGTCCGCCACCCGGAGGGCCACCCGAAACGTAAGCTCGAGGACGCCGAGTACGCCGACGAGGTCGAGGAGTTCGACTTCGACGTCGGCGCCGTCTTCTATGCGATCGGCCACACCCCGAACACGACCTACCTCGAGGACACTGCCGTCGAGCTCGACGACGAGGGGTACATCCTGACCGCGGGTGGTCGGGGGGCAGGGCAGACGCGAACCGATGCCGAGGGGATATTCGGCGCGGGTGACGTCGTGGACTTCCACTACCAGCAAGCGGCGACGGCCGCGGGGATGGGCGTCGAGGCGGCCCTCGACGCCGACGACTACCTCGAAGATCTAGATCGCGGTGTGGCACCAGCCGAGTCGGGTGCCGCGGCCGCGGAATCCGACGACTGAGCACCCGGTAGCGATAGCCTGGCCGTATCGGGATAATCGCCAGACACTTCCCCCGTCACGGAGTAGCGTACCCATGACAGACGCAGACACGGTCACGATTACCCTCGAGAGTGCGAACGGGACTGACGAACTCACCCTGCCGTCGGCGATTCTCGACATGCTCAGGGAAGACACCGAAAGCGACGCAGCGATCGTTGGCGACGTTGCCATGTTCGGTGTCGCCCAGCGGGTCCACGGTGCGGTCCACCACGGCCAGGGCGAGGTCGACGAGGAGCTCGAAGCAGTCGAGCGTGCGACACTGGACCTGTTCGAGGAGCGCTTCGGCGCGAGCTTCGGCGAGCTCACCGGTCACGACCACTAACGGAAGGATCACTCCGACACGGTCCATCCGAGCAGGACGCCACTATCGAGCCGCCTGACCTCTTCGAGCGAGAGCTGTGGAAAGTCCTCGACGAAGCCATCGCCGTCGGCTAGCGTCGGCGCGTCGCGTCCACCGATGATCGTCGATCCGACGAACACCGTGAGCTCGTCGACCAGATTGTCCCGGAACAGGGAAAAGATGAGCTCGCCACCCCCCTCCGCGAGCACCCGATCGATACCAGCAGCCTCGAGATCCGCAAACGCAGCCGCGAGATCCACCTGCTTCCGACCCGCACGCACCACGATCGCTCCGGAATCCTCCAGCGTGGCGACTCGTTCGTCGGGGGCTGCCCTACTCGCGAGGACGTACGTCTCGGCCTCGTCGTCCAGGACACGGGCGTCCCGAGGGGTCCGTGCCCGGGAGTCGGCGATGACCCGTGCAGGATGAGGGGACCGGCCCGCCTCCGTTCTCGTCTCGATCCGGGCGGGATCGTCGACGGTGAGCGAGGGATCGTCAGCGAGAACGGTCCCGATCCCGACGAGGACGGCGTCGACGTCCGCACGGAGGCGATCGACGCGGTCGAAATCCTCCGGTGTGCTGATGGCGATCTGTTCCCGTCGCCGCGAAGAGAGTTTGCCGTCCGTGCTCATTGCCGCGTTCACGACGACGTGCATGCTGGAATCCACGGGGGGTCCATTCTACGGTCTTTCGGTGTCCGTCCCCCTCACGCGAGTTGCTCCGGTGGCCGTCCGGGCAGCTGATCGCGGTCGTGTGGCTCGGTAAAGTCGATATCCGGTCCCAATGCGACGATCCCGCGTGGGTTCAACTCTGTATGCGTCCGGTAGTAGTGCTCCTTGATGTGGCGCATGTTCACGGTCTCGACGACAGCGTCGAACTGATAGAATTCTTTCGTGTAATTCCAGAGGTTCGGGTAGTCCCGCAGCCGGCGAATGTTGCACTTGAAGTGGGTGTGATAGACGGGGTCGAACCGCAGAAGTGTCGGGAACAACCGCAGGTCGGCCAGGGTGAGGCGATCGCCGAGGAGGTAGCGCTGGTCCGAGAGCACCGCCTCCCATCGATCGAACGCCTCGAAGATGTCCCGCACTGCCGTTTCGTACGCCGCCTGGGTGGTGGCGAATCCCGCTCGGTATACGCCGTTGTTGATGGGCTGGTAGAGATCGTCGACGACGCGATCGATGTCGGATCGCGCTTCCTCGGGGTAGAGATCGAGCTCGTGATCGGCGTACTGTCCGAGTGCCGTCACGAGCATGCGCATGACCTCGATCGACTCGTTGCTGACGATCGTCTCCTCTTCGGTATCCCAGAGGACCGGCACCGTGACACGCCCGGTATAGTCAGTATCGCTCGCGACGTAGGCCTCTCGAAGGTAGTCGAACCCGTTTACCGTATCGGCCGTACACCCGTCTTTCTCCGGCGTAAACCGCCAGCCGTTGTCGTCTCGGATGGGATCGACGATGTCCATCGAGATGACATCCTCGAGGCCCAACAGCTTCCGCACGAGGACTGCGCCGTGCGCCCACGGACAAGCCCGAGAGACATACAGATGATACCGATTCGGCTCGGGAGGGTACTCCTCGCCGAGTCGACTCCGGAAGGCCGACTGCTGGCGTTTGTATTCCCCATCGTCGTCCGTCGCCAGGTCGGTATCGACGCGCCAGTCACCGTCGACAAGCATGTTCATTCGTATACAAACGTACCCGACGAACGCGGAAATACTCGTTGCCGGCGGCGAAGCGAACCGCTGTTCAGGCGACGTCGATCCCCGGTTTGCCCGGCTCTGCTCGCGTGCGGAGATCGGCTGGTGCGTCCGTCGCGGCCACGACCGTAACTGTCGCGCCGAACTCCTTCTCGAACAGCCACGAAGCTCTATCGAGCGCGTCACGCTCCCGGTCGGATGAGAGTACTCGTCCCAGTGAACGACCCCGCTCTGCGAGGGTTCGTGCATACTCGGCCGCTGCATCCCCGTGCGTGGCGACCCGCTCGTCGGTCATGACCGCCTCGTACCGGTCCGCATCTGCCTCGGCGGCGAGCCGATGTGCGCGGTACTTCCACTCAGGCGCCACCGCAATCGTGATAGTCTCTGGATCGCCGTCGATGGCCTCACAAATGGCGCGGACATCCTCACGCGTTTCCTCGATCAGCGTCCGCTCGCGGTCGTAGTCGGGTATCCGTTCGAGCGGTTCGGGCCACGTCGCCTCGGTGACCAGCCCATCCCCGAGTGAAAGCCACAACTCCTCACACAGGTGGGGCGTGATCGGGGCGAGCATCCTGACGAGGGCATGGATGCCCCGCTCGAGGACGGTGTCGTTCGGTGTCGTGTATTCCCGATATTCCTGCAGCCGAGCCGTGAGTGCCCTGAGCTCCCGGGTGGCGTCGTAGAACCGGAAGTCCTCGTAGGCATCCGTGATAGCCACGATCGCCGCGTCGATCTCCCGGTCGACGTGTTCTTCGACGCTGCTGTGCGTGCGTGTCGTCTCGAACTCCGGGAGGCCCTCCACGAACCGGTAGACGCGCTTCTGGAACTCGTAACTGGCGTCGCGGCGCCGGGTGCTCCAGTCGAAGTCGTTCTCCGGCTGGGCCGCCTCGAGCGTGAAGAGCCGGAGCGAGTCCGCGCCGTAGTTCTCGGTCGTGACGACGTTCCCCTCGCTCTTTCCCATCTTCTTGCCCTCGCGGAGCACCATTCCCTGGGTGAGGAGGTTCTCGATGGGTTCGTCGTGGTCGAGCAACCCGAGTTCAGCGAGGGCTCGGGCGAAAAAGCGGATGTAGAGCAGGTGGAGTACGGCGTGCTCATCACCGCCAATATAGTGATCGACGGGGAGCCACGCGTTCGCTCGCTCCGCCTCGAACGGGCCGTCATCGTACCCCGGTGAGAGGTACCGGAGGTAGTACCACGCTGAGTCGACGAAGGTATCCATGGTATCCGTCTCCCGTCGGGCGTCCCGTCCACATTCAGGACACTGAGTCGCGGTGAACTCGTCCGCCGCATCGAGTGGGTTTCCCGCCGTCGAGACGAAATCGGGGAGTTCAACCGGGAGGTCATCGTCAGGAACGAGCACCGGCCCGCACGCCTCGCAATGAACGATCGGGATCGGCGTGCCCCAGTAGCGTTGCCTGGAGACGCACCAGTCCTCGAGACGGTACTCAGTTCGCTCGGTGACAGCGTCGAGTTCGTCGAGCAACTCGTCCTGTGCCATGTCGGACGATAAACCACTGTACGTATCGGCGTTCACGAGGACGCCCTCGTCCGTCATCGGCCGCTCCGTGACGTCCGCGGGATCACGATCGTCGACACCACGGGATTCGATCACGCGCCTGCTGTCGATATCGTGCGCCCGTGCAAAGGCGTGGTCCCGCTCGTCGTGTGCGGGCACGCCCATTACCGCGCCCGTTCCCGCCTCGTCGAGGACGTACTCCGCGACGAACACCGGGATCGACTCACCGGTGGCCGGGTTGACGGCCCTTGCATCGGTTTCGATGCCGCCCTCGCCACGGCCGATTCCAGACGGGTCGATCGTCTCGAGGTAGCCTGCGACGGTGGGATCCGCAGCCGCGAGCTCGTTCGCGAGGTCGTGGTTCGGGGAGACGGCGAGGTAGGTCGCGCCAAAGATCGTATCGAGGCGGGTCGTAAACACCTCGACCGGGTCCCTGTCCTCGATCTCGAACTCGACGATCGCCCCCTCCTGCCGGCCGATCCAGTTGCGTTGTTCGGTACGGACGTGATCGGGCCAGCCGTCGAGGGTATCGAGGCCAGCGAGGAGCTCGTCGGCGTAGTCGGTGAGTCGAACGAACCACTGCTCAAGATCACGTGTTTCGACGGGTGTCCCGCACTGCCAGCACGTGCCACCGGTGACCTGCTCGTTCGCGAGCACGGTCTGATCCTGCGGGCACCAGTTCACGGTGCCGATTCCATACTCCACGAGCCCCGCCTCGTACAGGCGGGCGAACAACCACTGTGTCCAGCGATAGTAGTCAGGATCGCAGGTCGCGATCTCGCGTGACCAGTCGTAGCCGAACCCCATCTCGCGCAGCTCTTCACGCATGCGCGCCATGCAGGACTCGGTCCAGAATTGCGGGTCCGTCCCCCGGGTTTCGGCAGCCGTTTCCGCGGGAAGTCCGAAGGCGTCCCACCCCATCGGGTGGAGGACGTCCGCGCCACGCATCCGTTCGAACCGGGCGTAGGCGTCCGTGATCGTGTAGTTCCTGACGTGGCCGATGTGGAGGTCGCCGGACGTGTAGGGGAACATCCCGAGGACATAGACGGGGTCCTCGGCATCGTCGTCCACGGTGAAGACGTCCTCGTCCTCCCAGACGTACTGCCAGTAGTCCTCGATCTCGCCGTG
>CAZEDI010000097.1:0-7779 GCA_964510865.1 uncultured Halobacteriales archaeon | reverse complement strand
GGTACCAGTAGGCAAAGAGCTACGGGGGCTGGCGACCTATTTTGACGTACGATGAACCCCGTTCGCGCTCTGGTTCGGTGGTACAAACTCTCCCATGGGGTGGGGAAAGAGATGCGCGCTCAGGGCGCGGAACTCATGGCGTGCCCCCACTGTGGCGACGAAACTCCTGTCTATCGGACAGCGTATGATTCGGCGGGCACGCCCCTCTCCTTCACGATCTGTCTCTGGTGTGAGGGCCTCATCGAATACAGTGGTCTGACTGACGAGGCCCACGAGCCGTATGCAACTGCCCGGGACATCCAAGACCGGCCGATTGCGTGACTGTCGTACCGAGACGGGCACGTGCTGCCGGACCATAATTCGGCCAGTCACACGTTCCGCTGACGCCGACCGAGAGGGCCACACGGCACCGACCCCGGAGACGACACGATAGGGGTCCCGTACTTTATAACGAGCTGTGCCAACATCTCACAAAGAGTATGTTCCAGAGCGTCCGGATCGGGTCGCTGTTCGACATTCCGATCAAACTCGACGTCACGCTCCTTATCGTCATTCCACTCTTCGCGTGGCTGATCGGGAGTCAGATCGCGGACTCGATCACGCTGCTCAACACCACCCTAGGGGCCGGCATCACCCCGGGAAATGTGGTCTCCACCCACTGGCCGTGGGTGCTGGGAACGGTCGCTGCATTCGGCCTGTTCGCGAGCGTGATCCTGCACGAACTCGGCCATGCACTCGTGGCGCTGCGGTACGGGATGTCCATCGACGGGATCACGCTCTGGCTGTTCGGTGGCGTCGCCCAGCTGACCAGCCAGCCGACGGAGTGGCGGCACGAACTCACCGTTGCACTCGCCGGCCCCGCGGTCAGCATCGCGCTCGGTGTGCTTTCATATTTGGTGATGCTCGTGATGCCACAGCACGTCGATCCCGGCCGCTTCCTCTTCGGCTATCTCGCGGTGATGAATCTCGCGCTCGCCGCGTTCAATCTGCTGCCGGGCTTCCCGATGGACGGCGGACGCGTCCTTCGTGCCGTGCTCGCCCGGAATCGTCCGTTCGCCCAAGCCACCCAGATCGCCGCTGAAGTCGGGAAGAGCGTCGCCATGTTTTTGGGTCTACTTGGAGTCCTCCAGTTCAATCTCCTCCTCATCGGAATCGCGTTCGTGATCTACATCGGGGCAGCGTCTGAAGCCCGACAGACGATGCTGGAGGCTGCGTTTGAAGGGATCACCGTCCGGAATCTCATGACACCAGCTGCGGATCTGCATACGGTTGCACCGGAGACGACCATCACCACACTCCTCGACCAGATGTTCCGCCAGCGCCACACCGGCTATCCGGTCGTTGCCGACGCCGGCCTCGTCGGCATGGTCCCGCTCGACGACGTCCGCGAGGGCCGGCCCGGCGAACGCGACGCCTACACCGTCGCCGACGTGATGAGTACAGACCTCACGACTCTCGCGCCAGAGAACGACGCCATGGAGGCGTTCACGCTCATTCAGCAGCACGACATCGGCCGGGTACCCGTCACCGACAATGAGGACGCCCTGGTCGGATTGGTCTCGCGAACCGACCTGACGCGCGCGGTTACGATCATCCAGCAGAGCGGGGCGTTCGATTCCATTCGGGCGGGGGAGACACGACGAACGGCCACCTCTGAGCGGGACGAATTCGATTGAATCCCGCTATATGCTGGGCAGGTCGATAGAACTGCCTCCGCGATCGACGCGTTGTCTCGGTCACCGATGGTCGTGGAGCACTTCCTATTCCCCTACTGACCAGCCATGCATGTCATGGTCGCTCGCGTCGGGCAGACGAACGGTTGCGATGCGACAGCCGCGATTCAAAACGGTTATTCACCCCGTAACACGGAAGTACCATCAAGAATGCACCGAGAGAGGCCGGGTACTGAAGAGGTGACCCTCGCTGAAATGTTTCGGAGCCTGCCAGTCCGGAGTAGCTTGTTCTCCGTCGGTCCGTTTGTCCTCGCGATCGCACAGTTAGCAAACAGCGCCTTCAACGGGCTATCCGTGACGTATTCGGGGGCGTTCGCCGTCGTGATGCTCGGCTTTGCGGTACTCATCACGCGGTATCACCTAGTCGAGTTCCGGTTGCGCAAGCTCCAAGCGGCGGTCGAGCGCTGAACCCCGTTTCTCCTGCTTCGCTTTCTCCTGCTCGGCGACTCCTGTGGGAGATGTCACACAGACCGACAGATCGCTACCATTCATCTCCAACTCCAAGCCGACGCGCTCCAGTAGCCGGGCACCCGGCCGTGCTTGAAGCCGGCGGCGAAGCGATTAGGTGCCCGCTGCCGGCGCCCGCTGAGCCTTGCGCTCCGCGTACGTGTTGTACCCCGCCAAGATCGCGACGAGTGCGCCGGCGATGGCGTCACTCCAGAGGAGCATCGTGAGAGTGACCCCCAATGCAAACGGCGCGGCGATCATCCAGAGGCCCAGAAGCGTCACCAGCGCTGCGCTCGCGACGCTGGCGGACATCTCGTTTATCAGGCGATAGACGTTATAGCCCGCGATCAGGAAGACCGCAACGCCGATGATGATGTTGTTCCAGAAGCTCGCCTGGCTCATGCCGGCGAATACGAACGACGAGGCCGCGATCCACAGTCCAAGCACTGCCACGACGCCGCTCAGCCACTTCATACTCTGCGTGGTCATCCGCCCTGTCACTGTTTCTGCTGATGCCTCGCTCATTGTACCTCACCAACTATAGTGTACAATTGGAAATTGCATAACAGTGTCGACTGGCAACTCCAGGATGTACTAACTCGTAGGCTCTACCCCTGCGGTCCTGCTTCATACCCTTCAAAGAAGATCTAACTCCGCGATCGTATACACAGGTGGCACAGGTGGTGTGTGAGCTAGCACTTTGGTCTCCAACCGCGTGACCCGACTCGACCAGAGTGACCAGACAGCTGTCGGGACATCCGTGGGCAGATTCTCCGACGGTAGTTCCCTCAATCGATCGGAAAAAACGGGTGTTCGGAGAGGACTATGGTGCCTGGTAGGGGGGCGATTCGGCGCGAATGACGTCGGAGAGGTTGTGGAGTTCGTCTTCGAGGAGGACGACGAGATCGTCGAGCGTGACGATGCCACAGAGGTCGCCGTCTTCGACGACGGGGATTCGGCGGACGCCGTGTTCGGCCATTTTCGCACTCAGGTCGAAGACGCCGTCGCCGGCCTCTGCGGTATACGGCTCACGGTTCATGATGTCGCCAGCAGTCCACTTGTCGAGGGGCTTGTCGGCACCGAACGCCATCGCGACGTCCCGGTCGGTGACGATTCCCGCAGGCCTGTCCTCGGCTTCGATTACGACACACCCGACTTTCCGTTCGCCCATCAGCTGACAGAGGTCACGGACTGATGTGTCCTCGCTGGCGGAGACGAGTTCCTCTTTCGGTCGGCAGATGTCTTTGACGGTCATGGGTATTCTCTCACGATGGTGGGAGGTGGCGAGTCGACCACCCACAGCTATGTATATTGTTACCAATAGACAAAGTACTGCCGGTAGGCATCAGAGAACCGCTTTGTCTGACGAATGATGTGTCTACCGGAGTAGTCCCTCGGACACCGTTCTATTGGTGGATGGTAGCCGCACTACAGCGATTCCGCTGCAGATCAAGCGTCAGAGCAGTCGTTCGTTGAGCTGGACCCCAGCCGTCGAGAGTTGGGAGCGTGGCATCCGGGATATATCACAGTTCGATTACCATCACTACTTCATCAATTCGTTCGTCAACACGGTCGTAGTGGTTTCGACGGATGGTCTCAGTCTCCCAGTCATGCGATTCGAGGAAAGAGCGTGCGCGCTCGTTGGTCATCGGCAGCCGTTGGCAGGCCTTCTGATAGGTCTTGGAGGCGGCCCACTCGCAGCCACGTTCCAAGAGCCGACTGCCGATGCCCTGGTCACGGTACCCGGTGCGGACACCGAGTGTCAGCTCGACAGTCTGGCGGACTCGTTGTAGCGTGGACGCACCGACGTGTACCCACCCGATCATGCCGTCATCAATAATGGAGACGAATACGACTCGGGTTTCGGTGTCAGTATGTCGCTGGAGCACACCCTCTCGGGTGAGTCGGGTGACTAGATCCTCGGCGCTGGGATAGAATTCGTTTGCGTTAACGTGCTGAATCGTATCGATGACCGCCGGCAGATCCTCCTGTCGAGTCGACCGAATCGTCACGGCCGATCGAGCTATCTGGTGTGTTGTCTCGATGCCAGTTCCAAGGGCGAGCTGCAGTCTCCCGTCATACTCAGTGAGGTATCCGTTACATTTGAGATCTGTCACGATCTCCGCTACCTGATCGGACTCGAGTTGCACCTGCTCGTGGATCTCCTTCGGAGAGACTGCGCCGTGTTGTTCGACGCACTCGTAAATGAGCTCGTGGTCGTTAGTTTCGAATGCCGGTGGGTCGACAACCTTCATATTACGCTGTACTGCCTGTCTCTCGCCGGTAATCCATGGTTCCCAGAGAGTCCTTTCCTGCCCTGTGTGGTACTCACACACATATTCGTGTCGAAATCGATTTGCAACTATTGTTTGCGTGTCTCAATACGACGTTGAGGAAAGCGGAGTAATGATGGTCGAGGAGGCGGCTGTGTAGAGGAGTGGTAGCAAGATTTTATAAAACACCTACACACACCTAGAGGTATGTTCGCAAGCGACGTTAGAGATGTTGGTCAGTCGCGCAGGGGGGAAGGGGGAATTCCGCCGCTGTCTGTTATCAATGTCATATAGATTGATGCGAGACCAGAATCCGGCTATTCTCCGGGGCGAAACAGACGGGTATGGCTGTACCAGGCCAGTACTGCGCAAGGTGACACGGAAGACGGTACCCGACATGGCTCGTCGGAACGGGATCTGGAGGACGTCATGACCGTCGTTGCGCAGGTGGCCATCGCAGCGGATGCATTCGAGTTAGGAGATATTCTCAGTACGGAGACTTCGACCGAGATCGAGTTAACACAGTTTGTTCCGATCAATACGCAACTAATCCCGTATATCTGGGTCGAGACAGCCGATGTGGACGCATTCGAGACGACAGTCCGTGGGGATTCACGAGTCGTCAGGCTGGAACAGCACGATCAGCGAGCAGGAAAAATACTGTACCACGTCGAATGGGATCCGGACCTCGATGGATTCCTCGGTCTCATTCAGGACGACGACATCTTGGTCGAGCGTGGGCATGGCACGGCTGAGGAATGGACATTTCAGCTCCGATTGCCCGACAACACGTCCTTCCGAACGTTCCACTCCCGGTGTCAAGACGAGAATCTCTCGCTCCGCGTCAACTGGGTTTCGGGGGCAGATATTCGGACGGAGCAGGCTGAAGTGTCGGCAGTGGAGAGAGGGCAGGACGATGATTCCGATCGTCTGTGGCGAGGAGAGCAAACAGCGATACCGAGTCCAAGTGACCGCGAGCGGGTTCCTGTGAGCGCACGTGAGCAAGCGACATCGTTTCGAGAAATCGTTGAGAATCTCGACGAAGTCATCTGGATGACCGATCCGGACAAAGAGGAGATGCTGTACGTGAATCCCGCCTACGAAGAGGCGTGGGGGCGACCGCGCGCGGAACTCTATGAAGAGCCACTTTCATTTCTCGAGGCGATCCATCCCGACGATCGCGAGCGGGTTCGTGCCGCCCTCGAATCCCAGGCGGACGGCGGCTATGACGAAGAGTACCGCATTGAACAGCTTGACGGGACGGTCCGCTGGATTCGTGACCGGGCGGTCTCGATCCGGAACGGGGCAGGAGACACGTATCGCGTGGCCGGGATTGCTGAAGATATTACCGAGCGGAAGGAACGCGAGCGCGAACTCGCGCAAACGAGTCAAACCCTGGAGGCGCTCGCAACCAGTTTCCCGGATCTGGCGTTTGTCATCGACGAAGACGGCTACTACCGGGAGTACCTGGCAGGCTCCGAGACTGAATCCCTCCTGTACGAGGATCCGGAGGAGTTTCTGGATGCCCACTTGCAGGACGTGCTCCCGACAGACGTCGCCGATCAGATGCTCTCGGTGATTCGCCGCAGTCTCGACACCGGCGACCTCCAGACCATCGAGTACCAACTCGACGTCCCGGCTGGCTCGCGATGGTTCGAAGGGCGCGTCACCCCGATGCAGCACCCCGCAACGGGCACGCAGTCGGTCGTCTTCGTTGCACGGGACATCACCGAGCGGAAAAAGCGCGAACGCATCCTGACCGGGCTCCACGATGCGACGCGCACGCTCTTCCGAGCCGATTCCCGAGAGGATATTGCCGAACTCGCCGTCCAAACTGCGCGTGAACGATTACAGCTCTCCCTCGTCGCCGTCTACTTCTTCGACGGGTCCGCAGGAGTGCTCCGACCGGTCGCACACACGCTTGACGTGAACGAGATACTCGGAGATCTGCCGACGTTTACCGGAGCGGACAGTCTCGTGTGGGATGCGTTCGTCAACGACGAACCACGGGTGTACGACGACGTTCGGACCCAAGAGATGGTGTACAACGCAGAGACGCCGATTCGAAGCGAGTTGATCGTCCCACTGGGTGACTATGGCGTCTTGTTGGCCGGGAACACCACCACTGGTGCGTTCGACGAGACGGATACCGAGTTTGCAGAATTGCTGGCGACCAACACTGAAGCAGCACTCGACCACGTCGAGTACGAACGGCATCTCGAGCGCCAGAACGAACGACTGGTGGAACTCACCCGACTCAATAGCGTCATCCGCAGCATCAATCAGGCCGTCGTTGACGCGACGACTCGAAGCGAAATCGCAGTGAAGGTTTGCGAGAATATCGTGGAGAATGACTCCTATCTAGCGGCATGGATCGGTGAATACCGGACGGAACAGGAGATCACGATTCACGCGAGGGCCGGCCCCATGGACGCGATAGTCGAACGCGACGACAGCGAACGGATTCCCGTAGATGCCGATACCCTCATGGCCGAGTTAGTCGGAACGGCGTCCCAAACCCGTGCCGTGCATGTGATGCAGGATATCCGTGACGAATCGAACGTGGATCCGTGGCACGCGCACCTGCTCGCCGAAGGATGCCGTGGGGCTGTGACGGTTCCACTCATGGCTGGCGAAGCGCTGTTTGGCCTCCTGATGCTGTATACTGATCAGCCCGATGCATTTGACGAGGAAGAGGTCGCGATCCTGCGGGAACTCGGACAGACGATTGGGCGGGCGATTCGAGCCGCCGAGGCACGGCGAGCCTTGATAACCGAGGCGGCGACCGAACTCGAGTTCGAGATCACGGACGGGAACTCGTTTTTCGTCGCTATGTCGGCGGCGCTCGAGTGTCGGCTCAGTCTCGCAGGGCTGGTCCCGCTCGAGGAAGGACGACTGCTCTACTACGTCACGGTGGACGGAACCTCACTGGATGCCCTTCGCGAACGGGCAGCCCGGGCGACCGACATCGAGACGTGTCGGCTGATCACCGAAACCGATGAGGGATGTCTGTTCGAGTTTCGGGTGTCGGGTGCGTCGGCAGCCTTTGCGCTCGTCGACTACGGCGCGACAGTCCGCTCGGCAGTTGCCGACCACGGGACAGCTCGTGTCACAGCGGAAATCGCGCCGGAGATGGACGCCCGGACGATCCTGAACGGCCTTCGGGGCGTCTGTCCCAGCGCGACCCTGATCGGCAAGCGGGACCTCGATCGGCCCGTGCAAAACGTCCACCAGTTCCGCGACAGCCTCACCGAGCAGCTCACCGACAAGCAGCTGAACGCGCTCCGGACCGCGTATTTCGCGGGCTACTTCGAGTGGCCCCGGGA
>CAZEDI010000096.1:7082-7920 GCA_964510865.1 uncultured Halobacteriales archaeon | reverse complement strand
TCGAGCGCTATCCCTGTCGTCTCCCGGACCCAAGTCTCGCTCACAATTTGATACCCACAGTCGGCTATCATGTCTGCGACAGTTGGATACTCACCGTCCATGACAGCACGGGATGCACCTGAACGTTCAAAGACCTGTTTCACGACCGTCCGTTGGCTCTCTCCGGATAGGTCTGCGAGCGCCTTTATCCCCCATTCCGCCAGAACATGACCGACTGCCCAGTCAGTCTCGCGGACGATCCGTTCGAACCGCGGGACGTAGTGGCCGCCACCGAACCCGACAACTGTTCGTTCCTGTGTCGGTTTCACTTCCCGTAGGTCGAGGACAGCACGGGCAACTGCACGTGCACCAGCAGGGTCATTCCACTGCGCTGCCTCACTCCCGACCTCGACGAACAGTGAGGGGACGCCGACTTGTGACGGGCCGTGATGGGTACACTCCATTCCCACTGTATATCCGGCGGGCGCGTACCTTGAAAGCGCCTCCAGGACCGCCGTTTGGGCCTTTGGGGCAGCCAGAGAAAGCTGTCCATCCTCGCCGCCGTACTCTGCAGTCCCAGCATTTCCCGTGAAGTGAGTCGTCAACAGCGGTCCAGTGTCACCAGCATGGCGCGAAACAAATACGAGAATTCGTGGGTCAGAGAACGCGTCGGCGGAGGGCCGGGACCTCGACGTCGTCGTCCACCTCCCGTACCGGCTCGATCCGGGTTCGCCGCACGAACACGTCCGCGCGGGGGCGTGCCGCGAACTGGAGGCGGCGATCGACGCGGCGATCGAACTGGGAGCCGAACGCGGCGTCGTCCACGGCGAGTCGCGAGTATCCGCCGACACGTGGGGCC
>CAZEDI010000096.1:0-7072 GCA_964510865.1 uncultured Halobacteriales archaeon | reverse complement strand
TCGGCCGCGTCCGTTAGTTGGAGGTGAAGACCGTCGAATTCGCGAAGTTCGGCGCCATCGAGTTGGTAATATGTACCACCACCCTCTTCGGGTTGGCGAGTGTGGTCGTTTTTCGTTTCCCACTCCGCGATATCACGGAGTTGATCCCCAATGTGTACCGACGCTTCGTCCGCGAAGCTGACTACGATCCCCAACATTAATCTGCCCGAATAGGTTCGCCTCCAATTGCCTCCCGAACGGTGTCCCTCGTCCGAAGTAATAAGGTTTGAAGTGCCTTTCGGCGTGCCGCGAAGAAGGCGATCCCAAGCGCGACGTACAGGACTGTATAGGCAATAAGGAGGTCGTGGCTCAGTTGCTCAGGGTTTGCAATCGGGAGCACCCGCAGTACGAGAAACTCGATTATAACCTGAGAGAAGAAGAGGATGAACAGAAAGATCGCCTCGCGCACCGAGATCTCGAAGTTGACGAGAATTGACAGGGCAAAGAATGATTGCGCAGCCGTAATCCAGATCTCTGCCGATTGTTTTGCGTCAAAGGGGAGTGCGCCGTACTGCCCGAGCCCCACACTATAGACGACAGCGATCGTGCCGATGAGGAGTGTCCACTGGTTGAGCTTGGAAGAGATGAGTGCGTTGAACCCTGCAGTGGAGCGAGCCTTATTGACGAGGTACGCCACGACGATCAGCTCTGGAGCCTCACTCGCGAGCGGCGCAATCCACTGAATCATGAAGAACGATGGAACGCCAATCGCTCGACCGAGATCTTCAAGCCCGTGCGCGAATGGCTCGACCGCGATGAAGATCATTGTGCCAGAATACACGAAGAGCAATAGAGATGCTGGGATGCGGATCCGCCTCACGCGTTCGTGAAAATATGCTGGGACACCGACCTGCCCCTCGACCTCTTCAATATCACCCCGGATGATAATCCCGATGTACATGACATAGAGTCCCACCAAAACCAGCGTGTCAACGAGGTCGATTCCGCCCCCAATGGGGACGAGGAAAGCCCAAACAGTTGCGAGGAACAGGAATGTGATCTCGGTCGCGATCCCCCGATCAAGCGTGACCGCGTCAGCGAGTGTTCCCTCCCTATCCCGGACCGCCGGATCTCTCGACGTGCGAGCCCTGTAGACTGTGAAAATCGCGATCCCGGCCCAGCCGAGTCCGATAAGTATCCGGTTTGCTCCTGTCATATTCGCGATCGCGAGGTTAGCATCATGGCATGCGCGTGCGAGCTGGGATCCGCCACCCTCTGCAGCGGCTTCGATTGCGCTCGCAGAGAGCTGTCGACAGGTTTGGGCCGTTGCCCCGCCGTCTCCAGCGTTGAATGCATAGAGTGCGTCGACGGCATACTCCGGGGCGACCGCGAGGACTGCGAGGACTGCGATAGCGAAGGCCCGGGGAACGTCTTTTTCTGCTATTTCAGCCCCCCATGCGAGCATAAACGAGGCTCCAAGGACAGCTGCGCCGCTGACAGTAACGACACTCAGCGAAGCGAGATCATGGTGAAATCCGAGGGAGAACGTGACGACCCAGGGAACAGTTAGCATGACCGTGGCCGCAATAGCCACGAGCGGGTGACGAATCCGACTCACTATACCCGGGGAAAATCCTGTACGGGACGTATACCTTGCGATGTTCCAAGGCGCCCAGAACTCGTCCGTGGAGCGGGACGATTTATATCCGTACCGACGAACTGCGTCTCATGCAAGTTTACGGTATCGTGGGTAATCCCGTCGGCCATTCGTTATCCTCGCCTATGCATGAGGCGGCCTACGACGAGCTGGGGATGGAGGCACGATATGTCACCTTTGAGCCGGACCCCGATGAACTAACAGACGCTATTCGAGGAGCTGAAGCACTGGGCATTGCTGGGCTGAATGTGACGATTCCCTTTAAGGAAGATGTGCTTGACCTGGTCGACCCCGATCCAGTAGCCCAGCGCGTCGGGGCAGTGAACACGGTGGATTTCATGGAAACGCCACCTGCTGGATACAATACCGACGTTGCTGGTGTCGTGCGTTCTTTTGACCACCACAATGTAACTCTTTCCGGGAACCGTGCAGTGGTCGTGGGAGCAGGCGGGGCTGGTCGAGCATGTGCGTTTGCCCTTGCCGATGCTGGCGCGTCAGTCACTATAGCGAACCGGACAGCGAAGAAGGCACACGACCTTGCTGCTGACGTCGCAACACATACGAACGTTCACACGGAAGGCGATAGCCTCGAGGAGCTTGAGGGTCTCATCGCAGAGGCAGCTATCCTAATCAATGCTACGAGCGTTGGAATGGAGGAAGATACCTCACCCGTCCCGCGAAAGGCGCTTCATGCCGACCTGGTTGTCCTTGACGCAGTGTATCGACCGCTTGATACTCGACTTCTCCGCGACGCGGGCGAAGTCGGCGCCACGACGATAGATGGCGCATGGATGCTCCTCTATCAGGGGGTCGAGGCATTCGAACGATGGACGGGAACCGATGCCCCACTTGATACCATGAACGCAGCGCTTCGTGAGCGGTTATAGCGAAAGCCAGAACGGGCAGATCGTTCGCGTGGGGTCGGGTTTAAGTGATCGGGCCGGAAATGTAGTGTCAAGTATGGGAATCATCTCGACGATTAAGTCCATGCTGGGGTTGGAGGAATCAGAGCGGAGTCGTCCCGACACGAGCGTTACAGTCGAGCACGAGCCGGACATGTCGAGTGACCGCCCGGGGACGGAGTCGGACAACGGCGGGATGACAACTGGTCCAGAGACCGAGAACACGGTCGGAGAGACCATCGACACGGAATCGGAGGAAGATGAGGCAACGTCTATGGCGACAACAGAATCGGGTGGAGAACGAGTAGCCGAGATCAAAGGGATAGGGCCAGCCTATGCGGGACGCCTTGAGCAGGCGGGCGTCGAGACGGTCGCAGATCTAGCGGACGCGGATGCCGACGAACTCGCTCGTGAAACCGACATCGCGGCAACGAGGATCCAGAACTGGATCGACCGTGCACGGTCACGACGTGACTGAGGTCATCGCAAGAGGGTTAGGCATCCGGGTAGTCGGGCATATCGATGGTTGAGGTGGTCACTGATCGCTCCGCCTTCCTCTCGGCAGCAGACCATGCAGAGGCCGGGACTCGCGTACCTGTCGAAGTCCGTGTGGCGGTCGAAGACCCGTATATCGCTTTCCGCCGCGCTCGACAGGGGGATGCTACAGCCTACGTCGAGACCGGGGGTGGCCAGACCGGTTGGGGGTACTTTGGGACTGACCCGGTCGACCTGCTCGAAGTGACTAGCGACGACGGTGGAACGCTTGCGGCACTCGAGACAGTGCTCGAGAAGGAGTCACTCGCACGAGGTGATTGTCGGGTTCCCTTTCCGTGTGGTGCTATCGGATGGCTCTCTTATGATGTCGCCCGCGAACTCGAGGATTTGCCCACGACGACCGTCGACGACAGAGGGTTACCTCATCTCCAGGTTGCGGTCTTCGACCGACTTGCAGCCTGGCACGAGCCACGAGACGAAGAGGTCGAGCTCCATATCTGTGCATGTCCACGCGTCGACGAACCCACAGATGCGTATGACAGAGGGGTTGAACGAGCACTCGACCTCGCCCGTACCGCCACGAGAGGAGATCCTACTATCCCGACCCCTCCCGTCACGGCATCACGGGCCTCATTCGAGAGCGATTGTGGGCGGGAGGCCTTCCGAGATAGAGTCCAAACCGTCAAGCAGTATATTCGCGATGGTGATACCTTCCAAGCGAACATCTCTCATCGACTCCGGGCGCCGGCTGCGGTTCATCCAGTAACCGCGTTTGATGCCCTTCGTGCGGTAAATCCAGCGCCCTATGCCGGATTGCTCGAATTTCCTGATGTCGACCTGGTGAGCGCCAGTCCGGAACTCCTCTTGCGGATCGACGGTGATCGTCTCGAGACGGAACCGATCGCCGGAACTCGGCCGCGTGGTCACACAACAGCAGCGGATGCTGCTCTCGAAGACGATCTCACCTCAGACGAGAAGGAACGGGCTGAGCATGCTATGCTCGTGGACCTTGAGCGCAATGACATCGGGAAAGTAAGCACATACGGTAGTGTCGAAGTCCCAGAGTACCGTCGTGTCGATCGCTATTCAGAGGTAATGCATCTCGTCTCTCGTGTCGAAGGACAGCTCGCGTCTGATCGGGGGTTGGTGGACGGGATCGCGGCTGCATTCCCCGGTGGGACGATCACAGGTGCACCAAAGCCTCGAACGATGGAGATTATCGACGAGGTTGAGGACACTCGGCGGGGTCCGTACACTGGAAGCATTGGTTTGTTCGGATTCGACGACCAGGCTACCCTGAATATCGTCATCAGGACGCTCGTTCGCCATAAGAAGGAATACCATCTCCGGGTGGGGGCTGGGATCGTTCACGATTCGATTCCGGACCAGGAGTACGATGAAACGCTTGATAAGGCACGAGCACTGATCGCAGCGGTCGATACAGCACTCGCGGATCAGACAGACTTCTCGGTTGAGGAGGAACGATGACTGCAAGTGAGAACACGATCCTCGTGATCGACAATTACGATTCGTTCGTATACAACTTAGTGCAGTATCTCGGAGAACATGCTGACATTGTGGTTCGTCGGAACGACGAGATCGACATTGCAGGAATCAAGACACTTGATCCAACTGGTATCGTAGTCTCTCCAGGGCCAGGGACGCCGCAAGAGGCAGGCATTTCGGTATCACTCTTTAATCTCGAGTATCCGACGCTCGGCGTCTGTCTAGGACATCAAGCACTCTGTGCATTCCATGGTGCCCCTGTTGGACATGCGCCTGAGGTCATTCATGGCAAGCCCTCCGTCGTGCTCCATGACGGTGACGGGATCTTCGCGGGACTTCCATCACCAATACGTGTCGGTCGATATCACTCCCTCGCGGTCGAGCGCGAGCACTTACCTGACTGCCTTGATGAAACAGCACATACGGACGACGAACGAGAAGTCGTTATGGCAGTCCGACACCGGGAGCGTCCTCACATAGGGGTACAGTTTCACCCCGAGAGCATTCTCACGGGAACAGTCGATGAACACGACGCTGGAGAGGCGCTCTCACTGACCGTCGGTAAACAAATGATCGAGACGTTCCTGGATCGCTGTCGTCAATAATACGCCTATGACTGATCTTTCGTATCACGTAAACGGCGAACTCGTCCCCGCAGACGAGGCGACGGTGAGCGTCCGTGATAGAGGCTTTCGCTATGGGGATGGGGCCTTTGAGACAATGCGGGCGTATGGAGGGACTCTCTTTGAATGGGACGCACATCTCGAACGCCTGGAAGCTACATGCGAGACACTCGGTATGCCCGATGCAGTGCCTGATGACTTGCACGATCGAGTGAATCAGACACTCACAACCAACGATTTGTCAGAGGCATACGTGCGGGTATCGATCACGAGAGGGCCACAACGAGGGAAGCTTACACCTGCTCCTGAAATCGATCCGACGGTGGTGATTGTGGTCAAGCGGTTGCGTCGGGGCGGTGTCAATGGTGATCCCCCGTGGGCCACCCCAGCCGCTCTTGAGACAGTCGACACCATCCGTATTCCTGATGCAGCTGTGCCAGCAGATGCGAAGACACTCAACTACCTAAACGGAATCCTTGCACGGCTCGAGCTCGGTCGGAACGTTGGTCGAATCGCCGATGAGGCCCTCATGCTCGACCACGATGGATTCATCGCTGAAGGTGCGACGAGCAACGTATTCTTCGTCGAGGATGGAACACTCAAGACCCCGCATACTCAGGGGTCAGTTCTCCCAGGAATCACCAGGAAGGTCGTTCTTGATATGGCGAACAGTGAGGCTTTCCCCGTCGAACAGGGCAAATACCGACTTTCCGCGCTCACACGGGCTGATGAAGTGTTTCTCACGAATACGACATGGGAGGTCAGGCCGGTTGATGAGATAGACGGACGTGCATTCGAACGTGGACCAATTACCGAGTTACTCGCTCGGTTGTTCGACGAGCGAGTCGAGGACACGCATTACTAAGCTACTATTCAGCGAGTCCCTTTTGTGGCTCCCGGAAGACTTTCGAATATGGGATTCTTTGAGACCCTCGGTCGTACTATCGGTCGGCTTGAGAAGAACGTCGAGGAGGGCGAGTCAGCGGAGGTCGTCGCCATCTGCCGAGCGTGTGAAGAACGGTTTTTTGTGGAGTGTGATGTGTGTTCTGCGTGCGGGAGCGACGAGATTGACTTGGTCGAGTAATCCGGATACTTGAGATCGATTCGAGGTATCGCACGATTCACATCGGCGGCAAAAGAACCCGGTCACATGTCGGATAGCCGGCTGATCGCACGGGTTTCAGAGCTCCCTGAGAATGCATCACAGATCTACCGGATAGAAGATACAGAGGGTCGAGTTCGGGAAGCGTTTCTCCTCACGCACGATGGAAACATCGTTTCATGGGTGAACTATTGTCCGCATGTCACCCATGTCCGGCTAGATACTGGCACTGGTGTTACGACACGGATTGGCGAAATCGTCTGTACAAACCATGGGGGGATGTTCGAGATGAGTACCGGTGTCTGCACGTTCGGTCCATGTGAAGGAGCGGTTCTGGAGTCCGTACGTATACAACTGGAGGATGGTGATGTCCTGCTCGACGATCCTGAGTACACCTTTGTTGGGCCCGGGCCGATACCCTGCGATGACGCTGACTTATCATCCACGTCACACCTCGAGTTCTGAGTTGCTGTACGAATACGGCACACGTTCTGGCTCCCCTATCGTTTTCACTCTACACCTCGTATTTTGCTGTATGCCTGCTGACGTGCCCGGTATCCATCATGTGACTGCGATCGGGAGATATCCTTCTCGGAAACTCGAGTTCTACACTGGGACGTTAGGACTTCGATTAGTGAAGCGGAGTGTCAACCAAGACGATGTCTCCGTCTACCATCTTTTCTACGGCGATCAGATGGGCTCGCCCGGCACGAGCATGACGTTCTTTCCGTATCCTGATGCGGCGTCCGGACGTGTTGGAGCAGGACAGGTCACCACGACGCAGTTTCTCGTTCCATCGGGATCAGTA
>CAZEDI010000095.1:0-8244 GCA_964510865.1 uncultured Halobacteriales archaeon | reverse complement strand
AGCTTTTTTTTCCGGACCATCTACTAGTCGGGGCTTCACCGCAGCACGTACTTAAACGTTCCCACACACCCCTGGAATCGCCGGTGCTGGAACGTACTGTTGCTCGTATGGCGTGAATCCACCCAGAATCGCCGGGCGGCAGTTTCCCTTATTTAAAGCCTTCGGGGGCAGATGGGTCATTTTGCCGATATATTTATAACGGTGCCTGTTCACGATCCGCACGGAGGCGAAACCATGGTACGTGAAGATGGTAAACGGAACTTCGCACTGCGCGAGTCCAACGGGGACGAGTCGAGCGTGTTCAGTGGGAACACACCTCGTCAGGCGGCTCTGAAAGCAGCCCGTCGACTCGAAAATCCGGCCTCGAGTGAGAACTCGGCGAAAAACAACGCGACAGAAATTCGATTGCGCGAGAAGGGAACAGACAAGGTCCACATATATGACGCGTGGGCATGGGAAACTAACGCCCCATCGGACAAGCCGAACTGGATGCCAGGGGACATCACCGAAGCAAACGTCTCAAAAAAGGGCATCGAACATCTCGACGAGTAGGTCAGCTGCGAGATTTCTGGTGCAACCCTCACCCGAGAGCGGAAGCACTCTCTACTAGTCGCGTGCGCACGAGGCAGATCACGTAACCGCGGACTGTAGGACGCGTCCTGAGCACGCTCATGCCGTCGAGTCCGAAGAGCGACGGCATTCGCCGACCATCGCTATGTCTCGCCGGCAAGCGCCCCGAACTCGTCCACGGGGATGACTGAGTAGTCGACCGTCAGCGTATCTTGCGTGGCACGGATCTTCCCGACAAACGCCGAAATCGTCTCCAAATCGCCTTCGAGAACGAATAACTCCATGCAGTAGCCGTTGCCGACGTGACTGTGGACGTTGGAGGCGACGAGATCTTCGTGCTCGTGGCGAAGGCTCATCATCCGCTCTTCGACGTTCGTCGTCTCATAGTTGAATAACACCGTGACGACGCCCATCAGTTCGCGATCCTCGAGCCGGCGGTCCTCGAATTCCCCCAGAAGATTGCGGCCCGCCTCCCGGATTACTTCGCTCCGCCCAGTGTACCCATGTTCCTCGGCGAAGGCATCGATCCGCTGTAGGAGTTCGTCCGGCATCGACACGCTGACGACGGTCATCGTTGTTAACTGACGTGCTGAGAGTTGTTAAGAGCTAGTATTCCAACGGGCCGTGTCGGAGGCCATAGCGACGCATCTAGAACGCGACAGTCTCGACGACAGTAGTAATCCATGCAACCGCCGGACTCGGCGGCCTCGCGGCCACGAGTGCTGGTCTTGCCACTGACCGTCGACCTGCAGCAGTGATACACCTGTAGGATGACGCCCTCTAGAATCGATGGTTCACCGAATTCGGTAGGGAGGTGCCGCTCACGGTCGACTCTTCCCGCCACGTCGTTCGCAAGCTCTAATACGGAGGGTCAGGCAGGTTTATCCGACGCTGTCCGAGATGGGGATGGCACGAGGATGGCCCATGCCCCGCCGTCACTCCACACCAGGAACGCGACTCTCCGCAGGGGTCCCCGCCACAACTCACCCACTCCCCGGCACCGGCCGGCGGAGCGTGCCACCATCAACTCGATAGCTATCGGACCCATATCATGACTGCGCATCCAAATGTCGTCTTCATCGTTGGCGATACCCTCCGTCGTGATCGAGTTTCCTGCTACGGCTACGAGCGAGACGTCACACCACATCTCGATCAATTCGCCGAAGAAGCGACCGTCTATACCGATGCCGTTGCACAGGCGCCATGGTCTATCCCGTCACATGCATCGATGTTCACGGGAGAATATCCACACGAACACGGTGCGACGACGATCTCTCCCGTGCTCCAGTGTAAGGAGACACTCGCAGCAGTCCTCTCCCATAGCGGCTACCGGACATGCGGCGTCTCGAAGAACGAATACATCCGTCCGGTCCCGGGCTTCGCCCACGGGTTCGACGAGTTCCACCCGACCCGCATCGATCTGCCCGACTGGGCAGTTCGGCTCATCAGTACTGGTATCAATACGATCTGTGCCTCACCACGGCTCCGTCGTCCCGTCGAGGCGGGATTCAACATCGCTCGACGGGTTGGCGGGACCGGTGGTCCCCTCGATCGGACCCCCCTCGAACCAGTCGAGTCGTTCCTCCAGCACAAGACGGAGCCCTTCTTCCTGTTCCTCAACCTGGTCGATATCCACTTGCCACGATCGCCCGACGAACGCTATCGTGAGCAATTCGTCGACGATCGCCTGTCCGACGTCACCGTTCCCACTGACGAGCGGACGTACAACTTTCAAACCGAACAAATGACGTCCCGGCAGCGAGAGAAGATGAGCCAGCTGTACGACGCGGACGTCGCAACGATGGATGCCCGCTTCGGTCGGGTGCTGACGATGCTTCGTGAACACGGCGTCTTCGACGATACGATGATTGTCTTCGTATCCGACCACGGAGAGCATCTCGGCGAGTTTGGACGCATCGGCCACCAACACAGCGTCTATGATAGTGTGGTGGCGGTCCCGATGGTGATCAAATATCCCGGACAGTCCACGACCCGGACAATCGAAAACCAAGTCGAAACCCGCCGGCTGTTTCATACCATTCTCGACACTGCTGGCGTTCGTCCTTATCCGACGGAATCGCTCGAGACCGTCGATACATCGACACCCAGCTACGGCGAGTTCTTCACCCCCATGCTGGACCTCCCGAAGCTCGAACGTGACAACCAGGCAGTCTATAACAGTGACCTCCTCGGCCAGACTCTCTCGTTTGTCCGCCACGATGGCTATAAGCTGATCCGAAACCTCGAAGAGGAGATCCTCTTCACGACGCCCGAACGCTCCGGCAGTGCAGTTCGAATCGAAGACAACCTCGGCACGTTCGAGCGGTTGAAGGGTCTGTTCCCAGACTCGTCTGGGCACTACACCAGCGAAGAAGTCGCCGCGACCGCCCCGACACAGCACCCACTCTAGTCGTCACTCGCTCGGTCACCATTCGGTCACTCCGGAGCGTAGTCGCTCCCGACAACCTCGCGAACCCGTTCGGCCGTTACCGCGCCTACGCCTTCGACCTCCTGCAGATCTGCTTCGCGGGCGGTTATGACGGCTTCTACGGTCCCGAAGTGATCGAGCAAGTTGCGGGCGAGAACCGGACCAACCTCGGCGATCGAGGAGACGACGTATTCCTGCTGTTCCGAGAGTGTCTTCGCCCCCTTCTCCCCATGGACATCGACCGCTCGATCCGCCGTCTCCTGTTCTCGGCGGGTGAGGACCGCAAGCATGTCAGCCGTATCGGACGAGTCAGTCGTCCGGAGGACGCTCGCGTCGAAATCGATCGCCAGTGATGCCAAAGCCCCCCGAATCGCATTCGGATGGACGTTGCGCTCTTCGTAGAGGTCTCCCTCGCCTTCGACGATAACCACGGGACGGGCATAGTGACTTGCCATTTCTCCGACTTGTTCGAACATCGATCGCTCGCCGCCAACCAACGTGTCCACGAAGTCAGTGACTGACTTCCGCTCGACGACGACGCGGTCAGAACAGACGTAGTCCCCCACTTCGAGGGTCTCGAGACGCGTCTCGATTCCCTCCCGGGTGGAGAGATCGCGCGCGATAGTCGAGTTCAACTCCCGCTGGTCGACCACGATCTCGACGGTGTCGTCGTCCGGTCGGGCAGTCGCCACGATGCCCTCAGCCCCACCATCAGCTGTGGTCCCGTCGTCCGACGCCTGTGAGTCGGAAGCGAAGTCAGTCAGGCCGCGCTGTCGGTCACCAGTGTCATCGGCCATTCCTGCAGCGGAGCGATCTCCCGTCGTTTCGTCGTGTGTATCCGTGTCGGCGTTCTCGAATTCACCCAAGCCGCGCTGATCGAGCTCGCGTTCGATCTCATCTGCGACACCCTTCAGTGCCCGCAACTCCTCTTCCATCTCCTCTTCCCGGCGCCGGGAGATCCAGAAGTATGCCTCGTCACGCGTGTCCTCTGCGAGCAAGACGACGACACGTCCCTCGTCCTGTCGACCTGTTCGGCCCTTGCGCTGGATCGATCGGATCGCCGTGGGCACCGGCTCGTAGAAGAGAACGAGGTCGACCTCGGGGACGTCGAGCCCTTCCTCGGCGACGGACGTCGAGACAAGCACTTCAAACTCGCCGTTTCGAAAGTCGTCGAGGACGTCATGTTGTTGTGTCTGGGTCATCCCGTCGGAGCCTTCACGGTCATTCTGCCCGACGAACTTCCGCGTCTCGAAGTGACCCCCCAGAAATTCGGTGAGTGCTTCCGCCGTGTCGCGGGACTCGGTGAAGACAATGACGCGTTCGCCGCCGCCAATCCCCAAGGTTTCAGCGAGCAGCATCCGGGCCTGCCTGAATTTTGGATGGAGATCGTCGTACTCGCGCGCTCGTCGCATCGCCTCCGTCACCTTGGGCTCGGAGACGAGACGCTGGCTCGCCTTCGAGGCTCCCGAACTTCGGGCAGCGTTCTGTTGGCGCTCGAAATAGCGCCGAAGGGACTCGACGCTCTGGGTCTCGACGTACGTTACCGCGGTCTTCAGCTTCCGGATCTCGGCATGGATCGACATGCCTTGATAGCCTGCGGACTGGCCGTTGTCGATCAGTCGTTGTAACTGACCGCGCATCTCCTGGAGGTCGCGCTCCGAGAGGTCGGGACTCGTCGAATTCGTTACACCGATCTCGCGCAACTCCTCGAGGCGCTCCTGGATGACGTCGTTCAGCGCATCACGGATTGCCAGTACCGAGTCCGGGAGCTCCACACGCCGCCACTCGACAGCAGTGCCATAGGCATACTCGGAGACGTCAGCATCGTCCTCGGTCATCACCTCGACGTCTACGATGCCCAGGTTCTCACACACCTCGAGGATGGCCTCTTCGTCATCGCCGGGTGATGCCGACAGGCCCGTAACTAGCGGGTCGTCCGCATCGTCGTGGTACCGCTCGGCGATGTACGTATAGGCGTAGTCACCGGTCGCACGGTGGCACTCATCAAAGGTCAGGTGGGTCACCTCACGGAGCGAAATCCGGCCACCGATGAGGTCGTTCTCGATGACCTGGGGTGTCGCGATGACGACGCGAGCATCGTCCCAGACCGTTTCCCGTTCGTCCGGCCGAACATCGCCCGTGAAGACGACGATGTCCCCACTCTCGATGGTCAACGCCTCACGGTAGAAATCGGCATGTTGCTGTACCAGTGGTTTCGTCGGCGCGAGCAGCACGGCCATCCCCCCTACGTCCTGTAGACGATGGGCGGTCACGATGAGCGTCACAGTCGTCTTCCCGAGCCCGGTCGGGAGAGTGACGAGCGTGTGGGAGGAACGTGCCGTCTCGGCCAGTTCACGCTGGTACCGCCGCTCTTCGATGAGTTCGGGTTCGATCAGGGGATGCTCGACGTATTCGCTCCCCGTAGTCGCCATTCGCCCGAACGTACTCCGTCGTCGGGGTTAAGACTTCGCGTACCGCGGTGAATGTAGTCGTCAGATAACTACGGGATCGCCTGGAGGCCGGCCCACATAGCGACCGACGCTGCCACCGGGATCGTGAAGTTGTCATCAAGAACGTATCCCGCAATAGTCGGTTTGACGCCGTCCGCAACCATTACCGCGACCCCCCCGAGGAGTGCGGCCGGGAGAGGAACGAACGCCAGTGCGAGCACCGCGGAGAGCGCGAACGTGACCGCGAGGACTGACGACCGTTTGGTCTCCCGATGGCCGCGACGTGACAGGGCCCCGCTGATCGGGTCGACGAAGGCTAGTGCGAGAATCGCCGGGATCGCGATCGGTGGCTCGAAGACGACGACTGCAACCGTCGCCCCAAGGGTATACAGCGCGTACCCGGCAGGGTTGTCCTGCTCATAGTCGCGGGTAAGACGGCGATAGATCCACCAGTCCAGGCCGATGCCGAGACGAACGGTCTCGAGGATGATCGCCAGTGCACTTCCCAGGAGATAGACGACTTGTAGCCGGGGCCACGTCAGGAGATCAGCGTTCGGGAGGACGTGAAGGTCGATGAGGTAAGCGAGGGGGAAGACGGCTCCGCCGACGTGAACAAGTCGCCGTGCCGCCTCATCCGTGGTCATCGCTCAGGCGCCTGCGTCCGGAAGCTCGGTGCCGACTGCCTCGACCCCCCGCTCCCCTTCCCTGAGGTCCGCGAGGATGGCCGGAAGATCTTCGGCGGGGACACGGCGCTGGCGTGCGGTGTCACGGTCGCGGATCGTGACGGTGTCATCCTCGAGCGTGTCATAGTCGACGGTAACACAATAGGGAGTCCCGACTTCATCCTGCCGGCGGTACCGTCGGCCGATCGACCCGCTTTCGTCGTACGTCACGGCGAACCCCCGATCGCGGAGACGGCCGACGATCTCCTGGGCTCGTTCGCCGAGACCGTCGCGATCCATCAGGGGGAAGACGCCAACGATGGTGGGTGCAACCGACGGAGGGAGTGCTAGGTAGTCCCGTGTCTCCCCGTCGACTTCGTCCTCACCATGGTTGTGGACGAGGATCGTGTAGACGAGCCGGCCAACACCAAACGACGGTTCGACGACATGGGGCATGAGATGTTCACCCGACTCCGTCACCTCCTCGACGGCAAATCCGGTCTCCTCTGTCGGGATCGTAACGGTCTCGTTCTCGACCTCCACGGTCACGTAGTCGTCCTCGAAGGCATCCGGGGTGCGACCCGCGAGAGCCTCCAGCTCGCCGGCGACGTCGCCGGCCCGGTCGCCGAACTCGGGACCGAGATAGCTCATGTCGGGGTCGACGGTGGCACGCTCCACTGTCCGCGGTTCGTCGTACTGCTTGAACAGCGAATAGTCCTCCTCGGAATACTGATCGTGCTTCGAAAGATCGTAGGCACCCCGGTAGGCAAAGCCCGTGATTTCGATCCAGTCGCCCGCGATCTCCGCCTCGGCGTCCCAGCAGTCTGCAGCGTAGTGTGATAGCTCTGCAGGGCGATGCTGGCGGTAGCGAAACCGGTCCATGTCGACGCCGATTCGTTCGTACCACGACAGCGAGATACCGAGGTAGTAGCCGATCCAGGGGTCGCCGATCACGCCGTCCTCGATCGCATCGTCGACAGTGAGTTCGCGAATGCCCTGCGGATCGTCACTCCTCTCTTGGCCCCCTTCCACCTGGGCTGCTGCGGAGTAGAGCGGGAGGACCACGTCCGCGACCTCCTCGATCGGGGGCTCGTCAGTCCCCGGGTCGATGAATCAAATGAATTATCATTTGATTCCTGTGCATTTACATAAGACCAGGCAGCCGTTCCAAAAATCAGAAATGATACCGCCAGAAATACTTTTGACAATACAGAATTTGAATATTTGAAAGCCATAATGAATAGATCTGGATTTAATAATTTAGTGAGACAAGTATATATAATGATTTGCTCCCTGCAATAGTTTCGCAGGATGGCCCTGAGAATTACAAAATGAGAAACAGTTACTACGTAGTGTGCTTCTCTTTTTTCCAGCGGTAGCGATCAATAAGACGAAGCATATCGGGTGGGATCTTTGCCTCGAAATCTACCATTCGCCCACTGCGCGGGTGCTCAAAGGCCAGCTGATAGGCATGAAGCGCCTGGCGATTAATAAGTGACTCTTCCTCTTCTTCGGGGGCATAATGCTGATCACCCACCAACTGATGGCCAATATGTTCAAATTGAACCCGAATTTGATTTTTCAATCCGGTATCCAGCTGTACTTCTACCAGTGTATTTTCTAAAAACCGTTCTTTTACGCGGTACGATAACCGGGCCGGTGTAGCCCCCTCCTCGTCGGGATCCACAACAATATTTCGGAACCCATCTTTAATCAGCTTCAGGTGATGCTCAAGAGTACCTTCATCCTCCTCGACAAGTCCCCTTACAATGGCAAGATAGGTGCGCTGGGGCTCGTGATTCCGAAATTTCTGATACAGATCATCGTAGGCCCGCTTATTTTTAGCAAAAACCATCAGTCCGCTGGTATAGCGGTCAATACGGTGTACACTGCCTACCCGAACACCGTGCTTACCCAGATGTTCGGCGACGAGATCATATAAGTTTTTAACATTGCTGTTTGGGATAGGTACAGCGAGTAAACCGGCAGGCTTGTCAACCACAAACAGGTCTTTATCCTGGTGGACGATGTAAAATTCTCGCTTTTTGGCAGCCATAAGAGATAGTAATGGAAAGTACTGCTATCAAACCCAAAATCAGGCTTCGATATCGTGCACTTCTTTCAGGATTGCTTT
>CAZEDI010000094.1:0-8359 GCA_964510865.1 uncultured Halobacteriales archaeon | reverse complement strand
CCATGAACGAAGTCCAACTGGAGGTGGCGAAGGCCTACCCCAACGACTCCGGGCGGGGGATCGCTCGGCTCGACCCGGACACCCTCCTACACCTGAAGCTGAGCCCCGGTGACATCATCGAGATTGAGGGCGCTGAACGCACCGCGGCGAAAGTCTGGCGAGCCGACCGCCAGGACTGGAATACCGACACAGTCCGGATCGACGGGTTCACGCGACAGAACGCCGACGTGGGGATCGGCGAGCGCGTGACGATCCGCAAGGCCGACGCCGAGAAGTCGGACAGGCTCGTCCTCGCGCCGCCCGAGGATGCGTCCGTCCAGTTCGGGAGCGACGCCGCTGGGATGGTCAAGCGGCAGATCCTGAAGCGACCGGTCGTCGAGACGGACATCGTCCCCGTCATGTCCTCGACGAATCACCCCTTCATGCGCTCTCCCGGCCAGGCTATTCCGCTGATTGCCGTCGAGACAGAGCCCGAGGGTGTAGTTCTCGTCACCGAAGATACCGAGGTCGAGCTCCGTGAAGAGCCGATTTCGGGCATCCAGAAAACGGGAAGCGGTATCACGTACGAGGATATCGGCGGCCTCCAGGACGAAATCCAGCGGGTCCGGGAGATGGTCGAGCTCCCGATGAAGCACCCCCAGATCTTCCAGAAACTGGGAATTGACCCGCCACAAGGTGTCCTGCTCCACGGCCCGCCAGGAACGGGGAAGACGCTCCTCGCAAAGGCTGTCGCCAACGAGACGAGCGCGAGCTTCTTCTCCATCGCTGGCCCCGAGATCATTTCGAAGTACTACGGCGAGTCCGAGCAACAGCTGCGAGAGATCTTTGAGGACGCGACAGAGGAGTCGCCCGCCATCATCTTTATCGACGAGCTAGACTCCATCGCGCCCAAGCGCGAAGACGTGACCGGCGAAGTCGAACGCCGCGTCGTCGCACAACTCCTCACGATGATGGACGGCCTCGAGACGCGTGGCGAGGTGATCGTCATCGCCGCAACCAACCGGGTCGATGCAGTCGACCCCGCGCTCCGGCGCCCGGGCCGATTCGACCGCGAGATCGAAATCGGCGTCCCGAACGAAACCGGCCGACGGGAGATCCTCCAGATCCACACCCGTGGAATGCCCCTCTCGGACGACGTCTCCCTGGAGGGACTGGGTGAGGAGACCCACGGCTTCGTGGGTGCGGACATCGAGTCGCTCACCAAGGAGGCTGCGATGCGTGCCCTCCGTCGGTATCTCCCCGAGATCGACCTCGATGAGGAAGACGTCCCACCGAGCCTCATCGACCGGATGATCATCAAGCGCGAGGACTTCCGGGGAGCCCTCAACGAGGTCGAACCCAGCGCGATGCGGGAGGTGCTGGTCGAGATTCCGAAGATCAACTGGGATCACGTCGGTGGTCTCGAAGAGGCGAAGACGAACGTCAAGGAGTCAGTCGAGTGGCCGCTGAACTCGCCCGAGCGCTTCGACCGAATGGGCATCAATCCACCCGCCGGCGTGCTTCTCTATGGGCCGCCAGGGACGGGCAAGACGCTCATGGCCAAGGCAGTCGCCAACGAAACCGACGCGAATTTCATCTCGGTCCGGGGCCCACAACTCCTCTCGAAGTGGGTCGGCGAGTCCGAGAAGGCCATCCGTCAAACCTTCAGGAAGGCGCGCCAGGTATCGCCGTGCATCGTCTTCTTCGATGAACTCGATGCCATCGCCCCGAACCGGGGACAAGAAGTCGGGAACAACGTCTCCGAACGGGTCGTCAACCAGCTTCTGACCGAGCTCGACGGCCTCGAGGAGATGGGCGACGTCATGGTCATCGCAGCGACGAACCGACCGGACATGATCGATCCCGCGCTCATCCGCTCGGGACGCTTCGACAGACTCGTGATGATCGGCGAACCCGATCTCGAGGGGCGCGAGCAGATCCTCAAGATCCACACGGACGACGTGCCGCTGGCACCCGACGTGAGTCTACGGGAGCTCGCTGAAGTGACGGAGGGGTACGTGGGGTCAGACCTCGAGTCGATCGGACGTGAGGCGGCTATCGAGGCGCTCCGGGACGACCCGGAGGCCGACGAGGTCGAGATGCGCCACTTCCGGACAGCCATGGAATCGATCCGCCCGACCATCACCGACGAGATCAAGGACTACTACGACCAGGTCGAAGACGACTTCAAGGGCACTGCCGCCCCGACGGAACGCCGGCGGAGCAGCCGTATCGGATTCCAATAACCCCCGCTTCGTCTTTCACGTCGGAGTCATTCGACCGAGTGTCGAGCGCTCACTGGTCGTCCGCGGGGTAGTCGACGCGGACAGTACACCAGTGGCAGAATTCGATATCCTTGTCGAGTTCCCTGCCGCAGTTCGGACAGGTCAGTTCTCCCGACTCGTCGTCCGTGGTCGGGCCGAGGTCGAGCGCGATGAGGACGGCGTCGATCGCGGTGACTACCCGGACCAGAAGGAGCGCGAGGACCGTATTCGATGGAAGGTTTCGACTAGCCTCGATGATCGCATCGAGCCCTCCGGTTCGGGCTGCTTCGATCGCGGAGTCAGGGACGACAAGTGCAGCTGTCGCCACTGCGACACCGAACCAGGCTAACGCTCGCAGCCACTCACGGAGGTACACGTGACCGAGGCCGGGATAGACCATCCCGAGGAAGCCTGCGATCACCGCACGTTTCCCGTTCACTAGTCGTACGACGCGTGCGTAGACGGGTGAATCTTCCGACCGCACCCTCACGAGAGTTGGAACGAGAGCCATGAAGGCCCTATCCGGCCCGACGTGGGAGTCCGTCCCGTCGGCGAGAGTCAGCGAGGAAACGTCGCCTGCCTACCGTGAGTTGACGGAGACGTCGTGCGCTTCGGATCGGTCGGTTCCACTCTGGAGTGCATCCACCAGCGAACGGAGCGCCGCCAGGTCGTACTGGCCAGGTGCCGTCACCTCCGCAGAATGGACGGGAGCGTACCCAATTCGGGACCCGTAGAGTGGGGCCACGGCGCGTGAGTGTCTCCCGGCGTCTCCCATCGCCATCGTCGCAACGCGGTCTCCTGCCGTCGTTCGTCGCCACGTTGCGGCCAGGAGATCGAGGACGTCGCCAGGATCGTGTGCGGTGACAGCTAGTTTCCCGACGTCGGCCACATCGGCCGCCCGCTCAAGCAGGTCGTCGAGCCGTTCGGGTGGTGGTGTCTCCTCGAACTCGTGGACGGATGCCACAATCGACGTGCCTGTGTCGCGCGCGGTGGCGAGAACGTCCGCCGCGGTACCCGATTCGATCGACGCGAGCTCGACGTCCACCGCCTCGACAGCGTCATTCCTGCAGGCGATCTCCAGCATCTCCAGCCGTCCCTCGTCGTCGGCTACCTCACCACCCTCGCTCGTAACGCGATTGGTACAGATGAGCGGGAGGTCACCCTCGTACTCCGAGAGTGCAGTACGGGGATCGACAGCAAGGTCCATCCTGAATTCGACGGCATCTGCGTGTTCGCGTGCCGCCGGCTCGTCGTCGAGGTCCGCGGTGGCCGCGGCGAGCACGAACGAGTCAAGGTCCATGCCCGGCGGTCGCACCGGGGGAAGGAAAACGCTGTGGCCTTCAGGCGACGCCGAGGTTCTGCTCGGCCTCAAGCAACTCGTGATAGCGATTCCTGATCGTGACTTCCGAGATATCCGCGACCTCGGAAACGGCCGCCTGCGTCGTCTTCTCGTTGGTGAGGAGTGCGGCCGCGTAGATCGCGGCAGCCGCGAGCCCGACCGGGCTCTTCCCCGAGTGGACACCTTCGGCCTTCGCGTTCTCGAGGAGTGTCCGGGCCCGGCGTTCCGCCTCCTCCGAAAGCTCGAGGTCGGAGATGAATCGTGGCACGTACCGTTCGGGGTCCGCGGGCTTGATTTCGAGTCCCAGCTCGCGAACGACGTAGCGGTACGTCCGGGCGACTTCGGACTTCTCGACGCGACTGACTTCTGCAAGCTCGTCGAGACTGCGGGGAACCCCTGCCTGACGGGCAGCGGCGTAGACGCATGCCGTCGAGACTCCCTCGATCGAGCGACCGGGCAGGAGATCGTCCTTGAGCGCGCGACGGTAGATCACGCTCGCGGTCTCCCGGACGTTCTCTGGCAGGCCGAGCGCCGAGGCCATCCGGTCGATCTCTCCCAGTGCCTGCTTGAGGTTCCTGTCGCGTGAATCACGCGTCCGGAAGCGCTCGTTCCAGGTGCGCAGGCGCTGCATCTTCTCGCGTTGACGGGCACTGAGTGAGTTCCCGTAGGCGTCTTTGTCGCGCCAGTCGATGTTCGTACTCAGACCCTTGTCGTGCATCGTGTTCGTCGTCGGGGCGCCGACGCGGCTCTTCTCGTCCTTCTCCGCGGCGTCGAACGCGCGCCACTCCGGACCGGGGTCGATGCCATCCTCCTCGACGACGAGCCCGCAGTCCTCACAGACCGTCTCCGCGCGCTCTTCGTCCTGGACCAGATGACCGCTGCATTCTGGGCACTCGGTGTCTACTGATTCAGTCTCGTCCGCCTCCTCTCGCTGTGTCGTTCTCAATGTCATGGCGTGCAGATCCGAACGGGGGTTCGGCCGGCCAGAAGCCGACCAGTCGGTTACGTCGAGAATCTCGTGGGTGTATCGAGCCTTAAAGGCACCGATGTGTTATCGTGTTGTCATTGGTACACACAGACACGTTATCGGCCGATTCCGGCGAGTTTCGCGCGATCCACAAGCACCTGTGCCTCAATCTGCCTCGGCGGGCTCACCAGTGCGGCCTTCCTCGACCGCGGTCGTGAGAGAAACGTTAAGCCAGGCCATGGACACGACCCCGCCCGCGAGCGTGACACTATTCTTGACCGCGTGATCGAGGATCGCCGCACCGAGCGCGAGCTGCCAGGGGAGACCAGTCACGCCGGCAACGAGAAGTGTGAACGCCCCCTCGTAGAGACCGATACCGCCCGGTGTGAGTGGCAACACCTTGGCCAGGTTACCGACGCTCACCGCGAAGAAGCACACCGCAAAGAGGCTCACGAGGCCGATTGTCACGTCGGGGAACGCCGCGAAAACGATCGCAGCGGTGAGCACGTCGAGACTCCAGATCAGGAGGCTGCTCGCGCCAACCAGAGCGAAGGACCCCGTGTCAGCAGTTACCGTCTGGACGTCGACGACAAACCGCTCGAGGACATCCGCGACGTATCGGACATACGCATCGTCGCTCAGTCCCTCGACGAACCGGCGGATGCGATTTTGATCGGATCGCGCGCTCGCCACGATCACGAAGACGGCAACGAGTGCAGCGACCGCTACCCCCGCGGCCACCCATATCGCCGTCCTCCCGCTCTGGATGACGTCGGCCCCAGCACCGTCGGGGAGGGAAATCGAGCCACCGACTGCGACGATACCGAGGAGGACAGTCCCCGCAAGGGCGGTGATCGTCAGGAGGTCGAACACACGCTCGGTGGCGAGTGAGGCGAATCCGGTGGGATAGGGGACGCCACGCCGCGTCTTGACGACGTACGCCCTGACGGCGTCACCCAACCGAGCCGGGAAGACGAGATTCCCCGTCTGGCTAATGAACACCGCCCCAGTCAGAAACCCGACGTGCTCGTGGAAGCCGAGCTTGTCGAGGATGTCTCGATACCGGAGTCCCCGGAGTGGCCAGGAGAGGATGTACACCAGTCCCGCGAGTGTCACCAGGACGGGATCGGCACGAGAGACGTACGTGACGACCTCTCCGAAGTCGATATACTGCGTCATGAGACCGATCGCGAGTACGGTGAGGACGATACCTGCAGCGATCGACCGTCGTGGCGTGATCCGGGGGTGGACGGAAAGCTGCCAGAAGGTGCGAATGATCTGGCTTCCCATGCCGAGAACGTCCCGGACGAGGTCGACCTTCGTATCCCCTTTTGGCTCCCACCGGACCGGGAACTCCTTGACCCGATAGCCCGCGCGCTGGGCACGCACGAGAACCTCAGTATCCCAGAACCAGTGATCGTCACCGACCTCGTCCAGGAGGGAAAACAGCGCCTCGCGGTCAAACGCCTTGAACCCACACTGGTGATCCCGAACGTTCGAGCGCAGTACTACTCGCACGAGTGTGTTGAACCCGAAGCTCGGGATACCCCGCTTCGCCGGGCGATCGGCTTCCTCCCCCGGGATCCATCGCGAGCCGGTTGCGACGTCGTACCCCTCCGTTCGGATACTCTCCACCAGCTCTTCGAGATGAGAGAGATCCGTGGCGAGGTCGGTGTCGAAGTAGACGAGCGTCTCGCCCGCAGCCCGGCGGAACGCAAATTCGAGCGCTCCACCACGGCCGAGACGCTCATCGGCGTGGAGGTGACGAACGCGCTCGTCCTCAGCAGCGAGCCGTGAGGCGATCTCGGGTGTCCGGTCGTCGCAGCCGTCTTCGGCGACGATGACCTCGAACGACCTCTCGGGAAGAAACGCCTCGAGCGTCTCGATCGTCCGTTCGACCGTTCGCTCGATCGTGTCCTCCTCGTTGTATGCAGGGAGAACTACGCTCACGGCGACCGAGGGCGACATTAGCCCGCGTTCGGCGTCCGGCGAGTAAGAACCTTCTGGAGGCTCCCAACGAGTGGCAGGCCACGGCAACCATTCGTCCTCAACGGAACGTTAGCCCGCCGTACCAAGCCAGGCACCTCAGTGGCCCAATAACGGAGCTCGATACACCAAAATCAGGAGGCTGCGAGCCGTTACCCGCACGTACCAAACCGGCTTTGAGAGGAGCAGTGTCACTAGAAGGTATGAGTTCGAGTGCCACCGCGGTGGACCTCTCGGCGAAGCAGCGTCGGATCCTCTCCTACCTCCGCGAGCACGTGGATGGACAGACCTACTTCAAATCCCGACTCATCGGACGTGATCTCGGGATGACCGCGAAGGAGGTCGGCACAAATATGACGGCCATCGCTGATGGTGACGTCGACCTCGACGTGGAGCGATGGGGCTACTCGTCCAGTACGACGTGGAAGGTAACGGGGTAGCAGATAACCTCGATCGGATCTGGGCTCGGGACCCGTGACAGTAAGCGATATTTGAGTCTCCGAAACCTTCTGTATACGGGCCGGTAATTATCTCTGTATGTCCGCAGAGACACATGACGGAGACCGGGGCTGTCTCAAGTGTGGCCATACGGACGCCGAGGTCAGCTCCATGTCGACAACAGGGAGTGGGTTAAGCAAGATGTTCGACGTCCAGACACAGGCCTTTCAGACGGTAACGTGCACGAACTGCGGGTACACCGAGCTGTACAAGGACGTCGGATCGGGTGTGAGCGACGTGGTAGACATCTTTTTCGGCTGACCAGTCTCTCCATCGACGATGTCAGCCGCCCTCATCGCCCTGGTTCTGCTCGTGTCTATCGCGAGTGGACTCCTCATCTACGTGTTCGTCCGCCGTGAACGTCGCGGGACGCGCATGAGTCGCGAGGCTGCCGAGCGGACCGCCCGTCGCAACACGGACGATTCCGATCCGTGATCGGTATTACTCGACGGCGACGAGCTCCGCCGCGTCGGCCGCAAGCTTCTCGGCCTCCTCATCGAAGGAGTCGGCGTGGCGAACGAGCAAGACGAGCGTCTCCTCGGGAGTGACGAGCGAGTAGCCATCCTCCCGATCGAGCAACCCGGCATCGGCGAGTTCAGCGGCGTGTTTGCTGATCGTCGGCCGGGAGACGTCTAGCGTGTCGGCGAGATCGCTCGCACTCGCTTCCGGATCGCGGAGGAGTGCGATGAGCATACCACGAGGCGTCTCCCGTCGGAGATAGCCGAGGATGGTTTTCTCCGCTGCCGAGTAGCGACCGGCGGGGTAGAATCGTCTGTAATCGCCGTCACGATCTGTTTCGATCGCTCCGGCGTCGAGCAGTCGACGCACGTGGTGTTGTGCCTCGCCAGTTCCGATCGCAAGGTCGTCACGGAGCTTCGAGAAATGCGCGCCAGGTGTCGCGGCGAGGTAGCCGAGGATCGCCTCGCGGACATCACTCTGTCCATCCCCCGACTCGAGGAGGCCCGCGAGGGAGGTCGCGGCCCCGAGTGCGGCGAACTGTCGGAGCGTGGCTCGTTTGTCCTCGTCAACGCCGTCTGGCGCCATCTATCAGTCGGGACGTGACCGGCAAGCAAAAGGGTTCGCCTCTGTTGCAGTGTCGTTATTCAGTTTCGACTTCGCCCTCGATCTCCTCGTCCATCTCTTCGATGACCTCGTCCGCGCTCTTGATGTCGCCCGTCTGTACCGCCTCGGCCTCCTGCTCCATCTCCGTGACGTCCACGTCGGCTGCCTCGTCGATCTGGCCGATGATCGCTTCGATGTTATCCAGCCCGAGCAACTCTCGAGTGGCCGCGTCGAACTCCAGACTGTCCAGCTCTTCGCCGTCCT
>CAZEDI010000093.1:0-8457 GCA_964510865.1 uncultured Halobacteriales archaeon | reverse complement strand
GCTCGTCAGTCCCCGGGTCGATGAAGTGCTCGAGCTCGGCCTGCGTGAATTCCCTGACGCGGATCAACCCTCGGCGTGGACTGATCTCATTGCGGTATGCTCGCCCGATCTGTGCAACACCGAAGGGGAGCTGATTGCGCGCGTATTCCGCGAGCTGTGGGAATTCCACGAATATCCCCTGTGCCGTCTCCGGCCGGAGATACCCGGGAGCGGCATCCCCAGGACCGATGTTCGTTTGGAACATGAGGTTGAAATCGTCGACCTCTTGTCCTGCGAGGGTAGTGCCACACGCTGGACAGGTGATGTCGTGCTCGGCGATGATGGATGCGATTTCGGTCGCCGGCATACCCTCCGCATCCTCGATCTCCGTGGTGTCCTCGACGAGGTGATCTGCACGGTGTGATGCACCGCACTCGGGGCAATCGACGATCGCATCGTCGAACGTCTCGAGGTGGCTCGACGCCTCGAAGACCGCTTCCGGCAGTATCGTCGGCGAATCGACCTCCATATGACCCTCGCGCGTCACGAAGCGCTCGCGCCACGCGTCCTCGATATTCTGCTTTAGCGATGCACCTTGGGGACCATACGTATAGAAGCCGGCGACGCCGCCGTAGGCCTCCGCAGTTTGGGTGAAGAAGCCGCGGCGTTTTGCGAGCTCTGCGAGGCGCTCGCGCTCGCTCATAGAAGCGCCTCCAGCAGGCTGACATCTCGGACGATGCCGACGAGCTCGTCTCCACTCACCACCGGAATCTGCTCGATATCGTTCGAGATCATGGTCTGGGCGGCCTCCTGGACGGTTTTTCGTTCGGAGATACTGACGACGTCCGCGGTCATGAAGTCACGAACTGGGCCGGCCGGCATCTCGACGTCTCTGGTCGGGAGATACCGGTTGCCGACGGCTTTGACGCTCTCCCACTTCCAGTCATCGTCGTCACCGGCCATACTCTCACCCGTCTCGTCCTCGCCTTCGACAACTCGGGCAACCTCGATCACGTCGACCTCGGTGAGAACGCCGGCCATGTCGCCCTCCTCGTCCAGTGCGATCGTGTAGGGGACGTTTGCATAGGAGATCTCGCGTTCGGCCACGGGGAGCGGCGTTTCGAGGTAGGTAGTATTGATGTCGTGCTCCAGTACGTCCTCGACCGTCGCGGTCGTCTCCATAGCCCCATCGGCGATCGCCCGGACCACGTCGGTAACCGTGATGATCCCTTCTAACCGACCGTCGACCACCGGGACGCGTCGAGCACGGGACTCAAGCATCAACTCGGCGAGTTCCTCGATGCTCGCTTCCCCCAGCGTGGTCGGGACCTCCTGCATGAGCAAGGCGAGCTGGTCCTCGTCCGGCCGTTCGATGAGGTCGCTCCGCGAGACCAGTCCCCGGAACGCCTCGCCGTTCTCGCCGGGCTGGATGACGGGAACAGACGAGAATGACCCTTCCTGAAAGCGTTCCAACACGTCGTCACGAGTACCCGGCAGCTCGGCCGTCACGACCTCGCTCCGGGGAGTCATCGCGTCTGCGACGTTCATATGGAACGCATTCGCCTTCCGTGGTCTTGTACCCTACGACCCCGCATCGTCCGATTCGGAGGCTTTATGTCCCATGACAACAACCCCCACGGTATGTGTCGGGACAGCCTCCCCGTTCCGGAATCAGTTGCTGAGTCTTCCGTGATGGCCTCTATTGACGAGTCTGCGGATGGTTCGCGGCTCGTGATCGCTGACCTCGCGTGCGATGAATCGTGGCTCGCCGCTCCCCTCGAGATCGGACTCCAGCTTTCCGAGTGCCGGTAACCGGTTGCTACACTCCGTCTATCGTCTCTCGGTACTCGTTGAGTAACGCATTCGCTTCGTCGACCGCGTCTGCCGTCGACGGGTGGTCTCCCTGGATATCTTTGAGCTTTTGCTGATGGCGGGCGATGCGGCCGTGATCCGGTCCCCGATCCCGCTCCGCCAGGGACGAGAGTGACTCTGCCTGATCCTTCAGCCGGTCCGCCTCTTCGCCTTCGACCGAGCGACTCGCCTCTGCGAGGACCGCGCTCGCGTCTCGGATCTTCTCCGTAGACATGGCCAAGGGTTCGTGGCACCGAGCCATAATAGTGCCGTCGCGACGGGGAACGACGCCCCGGTCACACCATCTGTTTCCGGTATTGCGGGCTGCTCCGGTGTCTCGTATACCGTAATCCGGAGCTTGTCCCGCGCGTGCTCGTTGCTCCGCCGCAAGATACGAATGGATCCTGTCGTTCACGGCGTGCATCGGTGCCGACCAGCAACCAGATTGCTGAAGTTACTCCGGCTCTAGCTACGGTTGATGAGTGATGCCAACTCGGGACCCCTCTCACCCGACCGACCCAACGCGGAGAGCGAGTTCCGGGTAGACGCGCCATTCGAACCCGCAGGAGACCAGTCCGATGCAATCGAACAGCTGTCCACGGGCTACAGGCAGGGCATGGACGAGCAGACCTTGTTGGGCGTGACAGGATCGGGAAAAACGAACACCGTCTCCTGGGTCATCGAAGAGATCCAACAACCCACGCTCGTCATCGCCCACAACAAGACGCTGGCCGCCCAACTCTACGAGGAGTTCAGGAATCTCTTTCCAGCGAATGCCGTCGAGTACTTCGTCTCCTACTACGACTACTACCAACCGGAGGCATACGTCGAGCAGTCGGATACCTATATCGAGAAAGACGCCTCGATCAACGACCAGATCGATAGGTTACGGCACTCCGCAACCCGATCTCTTCTAACTCGGGACGACGTGATCGTCGTCGCGTCAGTCTCGGCAATCTATGGGCTCGGTGACCCGCGAAACTACGAGGACATGTCCCTCCGGCTGGAACGTGGCCAGGAAATCGACCGGGACGAACTCCTGAAACGCCTCGTCGACCTGAACTACGAGCGCAACGACATCGATTTCACACAGGGCACTTTCCGGGTGCGGGGCGATACAGTGGAAGTCTACCCCATGTACGGCCGCTTTGCCGTACGGATCGAATTCTGGGGTGATGAGATCGACCGGCTTGCGAAGCTCGACCCACTCGAGGGGGAACTGCAAGGAGAGGAACCGGCAGTTCTGGTGCACCCCGCCGAGCACTACGCGATCCCTACTGACAGGCTCGAACGTGCAATCGACGAGATCGAGGGGCTGCTAGAGGACCGGGTCAGACACTTCGAACGCCAGGGCGATCTCGTGGCGGCACAGCGGATCGAGGAACGCACGACCTTCGATATCGAGATGCTCCGGGAAACGGGTCACGTCTCGGGCATCGAGAACTACTCGGTCCATCTGTCCGATCGCGAGCCTGGCGACCCGCCGTACACGCTGCTCGATTACTTCCCCGACGACTTCCTCACCGTGATCGACGAGTCCCACCAGACCCTCCCCCAGATCCGCGGGCAGTACGAGGGCGACAAAAGTCGAAAGGACTCGCTAGTCGCGAATGGGTTTCGGCTCCCGACCGCCTACGACAATCGGCCATTGACGTTCGAGGAATTTCAACAACGGACGGGGAATACGCTCTACGTCTCCGCGACACCTAGCGACTACGAGCGGGAGCACTCCGACCAGATCGTCGAGCAGATCGTTCGACCGACTCACCTCGTCGACCCTGCGGTCGAGGTGACGACGGCAGATGGACAGGTGGACGATCTCATGGATCGCATCGATGAGCGGGTGGAACGCGACGAACGTGTTCTCGTCACGACACTGACGAAGCGAATGGCCGAAGACCTCACTGACTTCCTCAAGGAATCCGGGATCGATGTCGCCTACATGCACGACGAAACCGACACGCTCGAGCGCCATGAACTGATCCGGGCACTCAGGCTGGGCGAGATTGACGTCCTCGTGGGCATCAATCTCTTGCGGGAGGGACTCGACATCCCGGAAGTCTCCCTCGTCGCGATCCTCGATGCAGACCAGCAGGGCTTCCTCCGGTCGGAAACTATGCTTATTCAGACGATGGGGCGGGCTGCCCGGAACGTCAGCGGCGAGGTCGTGCTCTACGCGGACGAGATGACCGACGCCATGGCGTCCGCTATCGAAGAGACCCAGCGGCGGCGTCAGATCCAGCGCGAGTACAACGAAGAGCACGGCTTCGAGCCCACCACGATCGAAAAGGCGATCGGCGAAACTGACCTTCCCGGGGCGAAGACCGATACCGGTGGAATGGCCAACGCGGCCGAACCCGCCGATTCTGATGAAGCAGCCCGACGGATCGAGCACCTCGAGGAACGCATGCAAGAGGCCGCCGACAACCTCGAGTTCGAACTCGCCGCGGACATCCGCGACCGGGTTCGGGAGCTCCGAGAGGAATATGACGTAGACGTGGACGGTATCGAACCCGAGGACGACGGTGTCACCCCCGGAGTCGATCCGGAATTCTGACCGACCTCGAGGTGCCATGAGAGATCACTAGAGCTATTTGTGTCGTCTAGGTGAGAATGAAATCGATGCCCGCTATCGAACTCTCAGACGTCACCAAACACTACGGTGACGTCACGGCCCTCCAGAACCTCGATCTAACGGTCGAGACGGGCGAGATTTTCGGCTTTCTCGGACCGAACGGCGCCGGGAAGTCGACGACGATCGACATACTCTTCGACTTCGTCCGGCCGACGACTGGTCAGGCACGCATCCTCGGCCTCGACGCACAGACGAACACGCAGGCTGTCCACCGACGGACCGGGCTCCTCCCGGAAGGGTTCGGGGTCTACAACCGGCTTACGGGGCGCCAACACGTCGCATTCGCGATCGAGTCGAAGGATGCGGACGACGACCCACTCGAACTTCTCGAACGGGTAGGCATTGCCGAGGCTGCGGAGCGAACTGCTGGTGGCTACTCAAAGGGGATGAAGCAACGCCTGGCACTCGCGATGGCGCTCGCCGGTGAACCCGACCTCCTCATCCTGGATGAGCCCTCCACCGGGCTGGATCCGAATGGTGCACGTGAAATGCGAGAAATCATCAGGCAAGAGCGAGACCGCGGTGCGACAGTGTTCTTCTCGAGCCATATCCTGGAACAGGTAGATGCCGTCTGCGACCGCGTCGGTATCCTCCGAACGGGAGAACTCGTCGCCGAAGATACGGTTGCGGGGTTACGCGATGCTGCGGGTAGCGGGACGATCTTCCGTGTGGATGTCGACAGGGTGACCGACGATGCCCTCGAGGCGATCCGATCGATCGCTGGCGTCTCCCGCGTGTCAGCCGACGACGGTGTCGTGACTATGGAGACCGAAGGTGGAGCAAAGACCGCTGTCCTCGATACCCTGGAGTCGACAGGGATCGAGGTTCAGGATTTCTCGACGGAAGAGGCCTCCCTCGAAGATCTCTTCGCCGCCTATACGGAGGGAGCCACATGAGCTGGATCGTCGTCGCGAAGAAGGATTTCCGCGACGCCGTTCGTTCGCGAATGCTATGGGCACTCATTGTGCTGTTCGTCGTGCTGATGGGAGGACTCGCGTACGTGTTCACGCTCGTACAGAACACGGGAGGTCCAGGGCGTGGCCAGGAAGTCACGGCGCTTGCTCTCATCGACTTCCTGATCTCGCCGGTCGCGCTGCTCGTCCCGATCACGGGACTGATTGTCGGCCACAAGGCAATCGTCGGCGAGCGTGAATCGGGGAGTATCAAATTCCTCCTGTCGATGCCACATACCCGACAGGATGTCGTCATCGGGAAGATCCTCGGACGCTCTGGGGTGCTCGGTGTCGGGTTAGTGATCGGCATCGCCATCGCGACTGCCATCGTCATCGTCCTGTACGATCAGATCACTATGGGAAGCCTCGTCATCTTCACTCTCCTCACACTGCTATTCGGCGTGGTCTATGTCGTGATCGGCGTGAGCATCTCGGCTGTCTCCTCTAGTGGCTCCCGGGCGACGACGTATGCAGTCGCCTTTTTCGTTGTCTTCGAACTGCTCTGGGACGTCGTCCCGTATGGCGTCCACTACCTCCTCGAGGGATCGTTCGTCCCCCAGTCACTCCAGGGAGGACCAGTCGCATTCGGCGCCCCGGGATGGTTCTACTTCTTGGGATTGGTGAGTCCGAGCGGATCCTTCTCCGGCACGATCACTAGCTTTGTCCACGACTCGGCCCTAGGGTTCGAACAAGCATTCCCCGAGGGTGTGCCATTCTATCTCACCGAGTGGGCTGCACTCGCACTGCTCGGTCTCTGGCTCGTGATACCTGCAGTGCTCGGCTACCTCCGTTTCCGCTCGGTCGATCTGTAATCGACTGGGGTCTGACAATCTAGTATTACAGTGCCCGTGCCGTCGTCAATCGTCCGCGTAGGATATCTCCGAATCAGTATCGGCTTGTGTCGCCCAGAGTTGGGCGTACTTGCCATCATGGGCGACCAGATCCTCGTGAGCGCCTTCTTCGATGATCTCACCGTCCTCCATGACGACGATACGGTCCGCGTTCTGTATCGTCGAGAGCCGGTGTGCGATCACGAAGGCGGTCCGATCCTCGATGAGGCGTGAGAGACTCTCCTGGATGAGTTCTTCCGTCTCGGTGTCAACGTCGGATGTTGCTTCGTCAAGGATGATGATGGCGGGATCGTTGAGAATGGCACGGGCAATCGCGATCCGCTGGCGCTGGCCGCCTGAGAGCTTCACACCACGCTCGCCGATGTGCGTCCCGTACCCATCAGGGAGGTCAGTGATGAAGTCGTGAGCCTCTGCTGCTTTCGCCGCGTCAATGATTCGCTCGTTAACGCCCTCGGCACGATCCAGTGCAGAGAGGTCACCGTAGCCGATGTTCTCCTCGACGGTGCCGGAGAACAGATACGGGTCCTGTTCGACCAATCCGACGTGTTCACGGAGTCCTTGGAGTGCGTAGTCACGGACGTCAACACCGTCAACCCGTACAGCGCCTTCTTCCACGTCGTAGAACCGGGGGACGAGTTTCACGAGTGTCGACTTGCCTGCGCCAGTTTCGCCCGCGAGCCCGACCGTCTCACCTGGCGCGATATTGAGCGACGTATCCTTGACGACGATTTCCTCGTGACCGGGGTACCGGAAGGTGACGTCGTCGAAGGTCACCTGTCCATCGATCCGCTCCGGGTCGATGGCATCGTCCGGATCCTTAATGGTCGGCTCGTGCCCGAGCAGTCCGAAGACGCGTTCGGCGCTCGACTTTGCTCGCTGGTAGCGATTGGCCGTCCGCCCGATGCGGCGCATTGGCGAGTACATCTCCCGCAGATAGAGGAAGAACATCGTGAAGGCACCGGGGGAAACGGTGCTCGGGATCGTTATCGGGCCGAAGACAAACGAGCCAGTGATGATCATCTCCCCACCGATCAGCAGAACACCGACGAACGCAAAGCCGGTGAAGAGACGTATCCCGGCGAAGAACGCCCGACGGATTCTGATCGCCGCCACTTGCTCGTCGTGATACGCCTGGCTTTGCTCTGCAACGCGATCGAGTTCGAACTCGTAGCGGTCGAACGCCTTGATGACTTCCGCCCCGCCGATGTTATTTTCCAGACGAGAGTTGAGAATCGCGACGATTTCTCGAATTCGCTTGTATTTCGGTTCGATCCACGTCAGGAACTTCATACTCGCAAAGCCGATGATGGGAACCGGAAGGAGGATAACGAACGCCAAGGCCGGCGATTCCAGGGTGAGGATGATCGCAATGCCACCGACGGTCGCAACCACGCGGATGATCTGGCGGATCTCGGTGCTGAGGAATTGCTCCAGCCGGTTGATGTCGTTATTGAGAATGGACATCATCGCGCCGGTCTGGTGGTTCGCGAAGAAGTCGAGTGACAGCCGCTGCATGTGGTTGTAGGTATCATTCCGGAGGTCGCGCTGGATTTTCTGTGCGGTCGACTGCAACAGGTACCGCGAGGTAAATCGGGTCACCGATCGGATTGCATACGCGACGATAGCGATCAGTGCGAGTTGCCGGAGCATCGTCAGGCGCGCGGCCTCCGTCGTCAGCGGAGAGGACGTGACGAGTCCCAACTCCGCGAGTAACCCCGGGTCGGCCGACTGGTTGATCACACGATCGATCGCTGCCCCGACGACGATCGGTGGGACGAGGCGCGCGGAGCGGGTCGCGAGTGACGATCCCACGCCGAGCCCGAGACGCATCCAGTATGCCCACCCATATGCGAGAAGACCCAGCATCGGGTGGCCGTCGACCTCTTCCCGGACGTTCTCGAAGCCGCCTACCTCCTCGGCCTCCATAGCCTGCCGTCCGGTCGTCCCGATTAAAAGCCGCCGTCTAACCCACCTCGATTACCGGAGAACTATGAGACGAGACTGTCTTATTCCGTTTCGTCTAACATGTCCATCTCGGCATCAATATTCTTGATTTCCGGCACGTCCTCCTCGGGCTCGCCCGCCACGCCCACATCTAGTTCACCCAACGTCTCCTCGATGGTGTCGAGTCCCAGCAACTCTCGAGTGGCCGCGTCGAACTCCAGACTGTCCAGCTCTTCGCCGTCCT
>CAZEDI010000092.1:7701-8529 GCA_964510865.1 uncultured Halobacteriales archaeon | reverse complement strand
GCAGCGATGCACAGTATTTTGAGCTGATCATCGATACGGAGAACAACGAACCCGAGATCCAGACCGAGGATACGACGACCTGGGAACGCCCTCACGGAACACGCATTGAATTGCGGATGGAAGCCAATATGCGGGCCCGTCAGCAGCTCCACGATTACATCACGCACACCGCGGTCGTGAATCCGCACGCCCGTCTGGAGCTTCAGGAGCCCGACGCGCACTTCAAGTTTGACCGGGCAACGGACGAGCTTCCTGCGGAAACGGAGTCGATTAGACCCCATCCCCATGGCGTGGAACTCGGCACCGTTATCAAGATGTTGGGCGACACGGATTCCTATTCGCTCTCCGGCTTCCTCCAGGAAGAATTTACGAGGGTTGGAGGGAAGACAGCGAAGGACGTCATCGACGCGTTTCGTGATCGCCACTTCGGTCGGGAGATGGCCTGGAATCCGCCGAGGGGACAGGCAGCCACTGATTTCACCACAACTGTTGAGGAGGCAGTCGCGAATAAGGGCGCGGAAGCTACTGAGACATTCGCCGAAACATTACAGGATCGCATCGTCGAGGCCGCACCGGTTGCCCACTTCGAAGTCGGAGACCTCGTAGACGAAGTGGCGACGGACGTTGCTGAGGACTTCGACGTTACGTTCGGTTCGACGGTGCGAGAGAACGCTACCGCGGCAGCCTGGAACTCGATCACCGCTGACCGGGTGACCCGGCTCTTCGCAATCACCGATGACGCGACATCCGATAGAAAAGAGGACGAGGTCCTTCGTGGATTCGCGGAGCGCCTCGCTTCGAAGTTCGATGAAACCGAGCGGGACCGTA
>CAZEDI010000092.1:4050-7691 GCA_964510865.1 uncultured Halobacteriales archaeon | reverse complement strand
ACACGCTACGGTTCGTGATTTCGTCGATCGTGCAGCGGATATGACAGAGGAGCGCGACGACGCGACCATCGGCGAGACAGCACGAGCAAACGTCGTCGCGGCGATCTGGGCCGAGATGCGAACAGTCCCCGACGAGACGCCGAGTGTCACCGACGTCGCATCCAATCGCGACGCGGCTGCCTCGTTCGTCGACGCGATGCGGGCTATCGATGTCATGGCACCGCCGACGGAGTGTTTGGCACCGATCCGTGCAGAACACGTCGAGGCGGGCCTCCGCAAAGAATTCGACGCAGACTTCTATGCGGCCGAAACACGCGATGCCGAGGTTCACGGGGGTGATCCATTCATCGTCGAGGCCGGAATCGCGTACGGCGGAGATATCGAGGAGGGCACTGCAGATCTGATGCGCTTTGCGAATCGTGTCCCCCTAGTCTACCAGCGGGGTGCATGTGCTATCACTGACGTCGTGAAGGGGATCGACTGGCGGAATTACGAACTCACACAGCCGGGAGGAAGCGGGATCCCGGAGGGCGAAGTCGTGATCATGGTCCACGTCGCCTCCACAAATGTCCCGTTCACGAGCGAATCCAAGGATGCCGTCGCAAACGTCCCGGAGATCGAAAAGGAAATCGAGCTCGCCGTCCGCGAGGTGGGCCGCGACCTCAAATCGCATCTCAAGAAGCGGCGATCCCTGGAGAAACGCCGTCGGAAGCAGACTGTCTTGGCTGACATATTGCCCGTCATGGCAAAGAAGGTAGCGTCAGTCACGGACCAAGACCCGCCCGACATCGACACTGCAGTCGCCCGGATCATGAACAACGTGCTCGTGACCCGGGAAGTGGACGGCGGGTCGGTGACCATCCGCATCAGGAACAATACCGACGCGGGTGCGGACTTGGACGTGACAGAGATCGTCACGGAAGAACCCGAGGAGCTCTCCGACGGGACACCCGTCGACATGGACGGCGAATGGTTCGTGAAGTGGGAGCCGACCGTCGGTGCAGGTGAGGAAGCGACGCTCACGTATAGTGTGAGTGAGGAGGCATCGTTCGAGATAACCGTCGATGGCATCGAATCCGAGAAACTCACGGTGGACGCATGAGCACTGACACACCAAACCCAGAAGCGAAAGCCCAAGAACAGCTGATCGACCTGGCTGCGGACATATACGACCAGTTTGTCGAGGGAGAGATCCCCCGGATGTCGATTCCGACACGGTCGAAGTCAAACATCGAGTACGACGAGGACGCCGAGGTATGGGTGTACGGTGATCGCCAAAGCACCCGGAGTGCGAATTCCGTGCGGGGGGCCCGCAAACTCCTCAAAGCCGCATTCACCATCGAATTCCTTGCCGACCAGCTGGATCAGGATCGTTCTTCGACGCTCAGGGAGTTGTACTATCTTTCCGAAAGCTGGGAGGAAGAGGAGGCACAATTTAACGACCAGGACGAGTCAAACCAGCTTGTCGAGGACCTAGAGATCGTCTCGGGTGCGAAGCGCGAGGACTTCCACATGCGTCCCGAGGAGTCGGGTGCAACCGTGATCGGACCAATCCTGATTCGAGAACAGACTCGTCGGGGTGAACGAGAAATCCACTGTCAGGCGGATGTCGGGGAGGGAGGGTACCAGATCCCGAATAACGCCGACCAGATCGAGTTCTTAGAGACCGATGCAGAATTTGTACTCGCCGTCGAGACCGGTGGTATGCGCGACCGCCTCGTGGAGAACGGGTTCGATGAGGATCATAACGCCATCATCGTTCACTTGAAAGGACAGCCAGCGCGAGCTACACGACGCTTGACGAAGCGACTCCACGACGAGCTCGACCTTCCCGTCACCGTGTTTACTGACGGTGACCCCTGGTCTTATCGGATCTATGGCTCGGTCTCCTACGGTTCGATCAAGTCCGCGCATCTCTCAGAGTATCTCGCAACGCCCGACGCTGAGTTCATCGGGATCCAGCCGGCCGATATTGTCGAGTATGAACTGCCGACCGACCCGCTGGCCGACTCTGACATCAACGCTCTCGAGAACGAACTCGAAGATCCACGCTTCCAGTCGGAATACTGGAGAGAGCAGATCGAACTTCAGCTCGATATCAACAAGAAGGCAGAGCAGCAGGCACTAGCATCTCACGGTCTCGATTTCGTGACGGATACGTACCTGCCCGAGCGCCTCTCCGCGATGGGCATTCTCTAGGCGGGAGAATCCAGTATCGGTGCTGTGCTATTCGGATTCGCCAACCGAGATAACCTGCAGGAGCGAATAGACCGGGACCCCCTCGATATCGTCGAGACCCTGTTTATCCGCAATAACCACACACGCGACAGGATTGCCACCGGCGTCGAGTATCGCCTCGATCGTCTCCGTCATCGTTGTTCCGCTGGTGACCGTGTCGTCTACGACATAACACTCACGTCCGCGGATACGGGCAAAGTTACGGGAGAACGACCCACCCAGGTCTTCGATGTCACCCTCTTCCCATTGGTGTTTCCGCGGTGCGTACGTCGAAAGATCGGTATCGAGTTCCCCGGCGACGGTCGTTGCGAGAGGGACGCCCGCCTTTTCGATCCCGACGGTGAGGTCGACATCCTCACCTTGCTTCGCGAGCAGATCGGCCATCGCTGCGCCGACGTGGTAGAGTCTGGTACTATCGCGCCCGAGTGTACTCCAATCGACGTGAATGTCATGGGGATCCCGAGCCCCCGGGCCACCTTCATCGTCAGGGGTCCCCACGCCACCTTGTTCCACGAGCCAACTCGCTGTTGCCCGGGAAACGTTCAGTTCGTCCGCGATCTCGCCTTTCGTGTGACCGAGCTCGGCAAGCTCGACCGCGTCGGCGATCAAGTCGTCCGTATTCTTCATACGCGCGGTTCGACCGCCCCTCTCATAAAGGGCACGAGCCCCGACAGAGTGAAGCCGCCAGACTCACACATTCCGTCCACTGAATGTCAGGAGCCCCGACCGTTGCAGTCGTTGGAGGTGGGTCGACGGGTACCGGCATCGCCCGCGATCTCGCGATGCGTGGCGCAAATGTCGTACTCCTCGAACAGGGAACACTCACCAACGGTACGACAGGCCGGATGCACGGCCTCCTCCACAGCGGGGCCCGCTATGCGATCTCGGATCCAACGAGTGCCCGCGAGTGTATTGCCGAGAATCGGATCCTTCGAACCATCGCCGGTCACTGCATCGAAGAGACGGACGGACTGTTTGTTGAACTTGAGCGTGATGATTCCGACTATGTTACAGAGAAGCTTGAGAGCTGTCGTCAATGCGGTATTCCAGCGGAGGTACTCTCCGGCGACGAGGCGCGCGAGATGGAGCCGACGCTCTCGACGCACGTCGAACGGGCGATCCGTGTTCCCGATGCCGCTGTCGATCCATTCCGGCTTTGTGTTGCGAACGCTGCAAGCGCAGAGACCCACGGCGCCCGAATCGAGACCCACGCAACCGTCACCGATCTTGTGGTGGAATCCGGTCGGGTAACCGGCGTCGAAGTGCACCATGAGAGTGGGCACGGAAACCGAATCCATGGGAAGACAGGAACGACCGAGACGATCACGATCGACCACGTGGTAAACGCGACAGGTCCATGGGCGGGACAATTCGCGGCGCTCGCAGGTGTCGATGTTGCAATC
>CAZEDI010000092.1:2789-4040 GCA_964510865.1 uncultured Halobacteriales archaeon | reverse complement strand
CGGGGCTTTGGTCGTCATTATCTGTCGCCTGGTCGACCCCGTGATTAACTGGTGTCGGCCGAAAGGAGACGCCGATATCATCGTTCCACACGAAACGACCGCGATCCTCGGGACCACGGACATTGAGGTCGACGATCCGGAGGACTATCCCGAAGCGTCCTGGGAGGTCGACCACCTAATCGACCAATTGGCCGAACTGGTCCCTCTCCTTCGCGATTCTCGGACGATACGATCGTTCTGGGGCGTCAGACCGCTGTACGAACCACCGGGAGAACGGTCGGCGAACCCGACAGACGTCACCAGGGACTTCTTCCTACTCGATCACGCAACTCGCGATGACCTCGACGGGCTGACAAGCATTGTCGGGGGGAAGTTCACGACGTATCGACTGATGGCAGAGCAGGTAGCAGATCACGTCTGCACCGAGTACGGTATCGACACACAATGTCGGACCGACGAAGTCCCACTTCCGGGAAGTGAGGATCGTGGAGTACTGGACGACTACATGGAGTCGTATGGCCTTCGATCACCGATCGCCAGGCGGAGTGCGGAGCGGCTTGGGAGTCGAACGAATGAGGTACTCTCTGTCGAGGGGCCGAACCCTGTACTTTGTGAGTGTGAAGCGGTAACGCGCGCTGAAGTCAGGGATGCAATTGACGACGTGGGATCGGATCTCAATGCAGTCCGGATCAGGACGCGGGCATCGATGGGCAACTGTCAAGGCGGACTCTGTTGTCACCGGCTCGCTGCTGAACTCCACCCCGACCACGATGCACAGATCGTTGAAGACGCACTCGACGAATTGTATCAGGAACGCTGGAAGGGTGAACGCTACGCACTCTGGGGAGAACAACTCTCTCAAGCAGCGCTGAATCACTGGCTCCACGTGACGACGTTCGCCAGAGATACAGAAACGAGAAACGTGCCATTCGGAGCATTCGATGATGGCGATTCGGAGGGTCACTCGGATGGCACTTGAGAGTGACGTGCTCGTGATCGGTGGGGGGATTGCTGGCTCCATGGCTGCGCGTGTAGCGGCGGATCGAGGCGCGGAGGTTCGTCTCGTCTCTGGTTCAGCAAGTTCACTTAGGCAGGCCAGTGGATTGATCGACGTCTTGGGGTATTGGAATGGTCACGGACCACTCATTGATCCCTTCGATACCCTCCCGCGGTCCGGAAATCACCCATATGCAAAGGTGGAGGAAGAAACGGTCCGTGAGAGTCTCGCATACTTCGATGAAATTGTCGGTT
>CAZEDI010000092.1:0-2779 GCA_964510865.1 uncultured Halobacteriales archaeon | reverse complement strand
CCACCTACAATGGTGGCCACACGGACAAAAACGGGCTCGTGATTACCGCGACCGGTCATCTGAAGCCGACGTCACGCTATCCGAGGAGCGTCACGCCGGGACTGGTGAGCGATGAGCGTGATTGCTTACTGATCGGATTCGACGCACATACTGGATTCGATGCACCCCTCGCCGCATCTCGACTCGATGACATCGGCGTTCCATTCACAGTTCGGGGAGAAACCGTCGAGTTTCCGATGGACGTCCGAGCGGATGCTGGATCGATTCGATACGCTCGAATACTCGATCGTGACGAGTCGGGAGTTCGGGCTCGACTCGCGGCGACGATCGACGCTGCACAAGAAGATGAGGAACGTATCGGACTGCCAGCGATTCTCGGGATCGAGAATACAACGGAGATTCGCGACGACCTCGAAGATCACCTCGACGTTCCAGTCTTCGAAGTACCGACAGGACCGCCGAGCGTCCTCGGATATCGCCTCGAACGCTTGCTCGACGACGCATTGTCAGTCGCCGGTGTCAGTGTCACGACTGGGGAGCGTGTCGTCGGTGCAGATACCTCCAGAGACACCATCCATCGAGTATTCGTCGATCCGGATCGCGAGATCCCGTACGTGGCTTCACAATATATCCTCGCGACCGGTGGTCTCGTCGGCGAGGGGGTCAAATCGGATCGGAAACAGGTGCGCGAACCAGTGTTTGACTGTCCTATCTCCTATCCGGCGGATCGTGACGAGTGGTACGAAGACGAGGCTTTTGGCGACCATCCATTTGCCCGCTTTGGGGTTCGGATAGATTCTCGCTGCCATCCTGTAGACCCGTCAGATGACCCGACATTTGAAAATCTCCGGGCGGCGGGTGCCGTGATTGGTGGTGCTAACGCCGCGGCTGAAATGTCCGGTGCTGGGATCTCGATCGCAACAGGGTATCAGGCTGGCTCGATTGCGGGTGAGATAGCGTGACCAGTAACCACCATTCAGCGAATAGCGTGATGCAACATGAGTGACACAAACGACGACAGTGTCACTCTCCCCCCAGGAGTCGACGATCTCCGACCGGGTTCCGATGACTGTTACAAATGTTCGGCGTGCGATATCGAGTGTCCAGTCGCCGAAGTAGACGACGAATTCCCCGGGCCGAAGTTCCAAGGACCCGAGCAGTGGCGGTTGAAGCGACGGACCGACGGACAGATTGACCCATCGATCGAGCGATGTTCGAACTGCATGCGGTGTGATTCTGCGTGTCCTTCGGGTGTCCCCTTGACCCAGATGCACAATACTCTTCGTGCAGAGTATGCCAAGACACGAGGGTTGTCACGAAAGGCTATCCGGGATAGACTGTTAGCGAATTACGGTCGGTTAGCACGATTTGCGAGCACTGTTCCGCGTCTGGCGAACGCCATCCTCGGGTCGCGAGTCTCCCGCTGGATCGCCGAGCGCGTTCTTGGCATCACTGCCGAGCGGGAATTTCCCAGCTTCGCCACGACCACATTTCGGACGTGGTGGGCTAATCGAGGCGGGCCTGCCATCGAATCCGATGAGAAACGGGTCGCGTATTTTCATGGTGATTACGCCAACTACAACACTCCCGAGGTCGCGAAGGCGCTCGTTCGCGTCTATGAACACTTTGGATACGAGGTACGAGTTCCCACACAACGGTGTTCAGGAACCCCAATGTTCGCAAATGGAGCGATGGATGACGCGCGAACAGCCGCAGAGGTAAACGTGACATCCCTTCGGACCCTGATCGACGCCGGTTACGATGTCGTCTGCTCCTGCTCGTCGTGCTCGATGGCACTCCGGAAGGAATATCCCGAGCTGTTCACGATGGACGGGACTGACACGATCGCTGCCCATACGTATGATGCCCTCGAATATCTCCGAATCCACGAAGAGCTATCGACAGCACTCGAGGATCGAGAACTCGAGGAGGAATCATTTGCCTACCACGCCCCATGTCACGCCCGAAATCAAGGGCTTGCAGGCCAGACACTCGATGTAGTCAATGAGATTCCAAGGATTACAGTCGACGATGTGGGGGATTCCTGCTCCGGTATTTCAGGAACATACGGATGGAAAGCAGAGCGCTACGATACATCGATGGCTATCGGGGAAGCCATGTTCGAACACATGGAAGCCGCCGACGGGGAGACTGGGTTGACCGAATGCCCGACCTGTGCGATGCAGATGGAACACGGGACAGGATACGAGATCCGTCATCCACTCGAACTTCTCGAAGAAGCGCTCGTCGAATGACCTGCCGCTGCATCGAACTTATACGGTGGTGGAGGTGGAGAGGGAAGTATGGGAGAACGGTACGTCGGTGCGATTGATCAAGGAACGACGGGTACTCGGTTCGTCCTCTTCGATCGTGAAGGGTCAGTCGTCACCGACGAATATGAAACGCATGAGCAGTACTATCCCCAACCGGGATGGGTCGAACACGATCCAGTCGAAATTCTCGAGAACGTCATCGCCGTGATGCGTCGAGCCCTCTCGAATGCGAACATCGACCCAGGACACGTCGAGGGCATTGGCGTGGCGACCCAACGGGAAACGACTGTTCTGTGGGACAGCGACACGGGAGAACCACTCCATCGTGCCATCGTATGGCAGGATCGACGAACGACAGACCGAATCGAGGAACTCGAAGAACGGGGAGAGAGCACATGGATCAGGCAGGTGACAGGCTTAGAGCCCGACCCGTACTTTTCGGCGACAAAACTCGAATGGTTGCTCACGAAACACAACTGTCACACACTAGCGAAACAGGGAGAACT
>CAZEDI010000091.1:0-8550 GCA_964510865.1 uncultured Halobacteriales archaeon | reverse complement strand
CTTTATCGATGCGCCGTCGTTACCACGCGGAAGGGGATCCCGCCATGAACTGGCACATTTTGTGTGATAAGTATGGTGTCCCGTGTACCGCGACATTCGAGGGAAAACTGCTGTAAGGAATGAGGGAGAGGCGCTGCCGTCGAGCACGATGCGGTTTGGTGCCTCGGCATCAGTAGGGGATTGACCGGTAACTACAGACCAAATAGGTACCGGCGGTTGGAGTAGACGGTTCTGTCATTTCGCTTTCACCGCACCTCTTGTATCGTGCTTTGAGAGGAGACAGGGGTGCGCCTGACGTCACCGAAGGAGTCGATACCCCATTGCGGCCACGCCAAGCAAGGCGCCGAGCCCCATGATAAACGCGCCGTGTCGGAGGTCCATAGTGATTTTACCGGCGAGGAACACCAACACACCAAGGTTCATCAGCCACATCGCACCTGGTTCGGCCCACGCATGGAGCCGTGGAGACCCCGCTGTGCGGTCCGACAGGACCCCGAACAGTAAGTTCGACATCATCCCCACGAACGCCGCGTGGGCCAACACGGGGAAGAACCAACTAGGCGGTTCGATGGCCACCTCCGCGGGGAACAACAGGATGACGGGGATGAGCCACGCAGTGCCGAAGAACGTCCACGCGCGTGGACCCGACTCAAGAGGATTGGTGTAGAGCGCTTTCCAGCCCACACGGACGAGAAACAGTAGCAGAAACAGGATCAGGCCAAGCAGCATGAGGGGCATTAACATCATGAGATCGAACGAGATCGCGATCGGTGGCACGAGTGCGGCGATAAGTACCACGAGTGCCTGAGCGAGTCCTGATCGGCTCCAACGGCCGTGGCCATCCTCGACGACGAACCACTCGACGATGGCGGAGGCGACGAGCAAGAGGTAAAACAGCATCACCGGCGCATGCGCCCCGACGTCTGCAATCCCCCCGCCAGTCGCGCGGTTTAGTCCGATCAATACACCCATCGTCCCGCCGACGGAGAGCACAAGCAAGGCACCGGCAACAAAGATATGGATGGTTGTCACGACCGGTTGGTTGCGGAACTGCAGGAAGACGAAGATAGTGGCAGCCCAGACGACTATGAGGACGGCCCCGCCAAAGATCGGAAGCAAGTTCATTAACTCGCCACCTTGGCTGAATGCGAGCGCGAAACTCGCGACATATCCGAGAACAGCGAGGATCGCGAGATACGTGAGGGCCCGAACCTGAGTAGTATACCCGGAAGAGACAGTACGATCACCGGTAAAGACCCAGAATGCAATCGCGAGCACGGAGAGCGAGAACCACCCGAGTGCGGCCGAGTGGAGATGCGTGACGATCTGCCAGTGTTCGATCGGGCCGGTCGTTAGCGCGTTCAGAAACCCGAGTGCGATGTTTATCAGGAAAAATCCTAATGCGGCTAGAAACAGTGTTCTCGTCGCTGTCCAGACGGTTTCGTTTGTGACCTCCCCGAAGTCGATTCGTTCTGTCGTTTGTGCCATGATCCGTGAATACCTCCGTTATAGTCGTTGCGTACGGTCCGATTCTGACTGTCTGATGTGCTGTATGGGTCCCTCACACCTCCTACATCGGGTTTCCGTCCTGGCTGTCCACCCCCGTTCCAGCGCCCATGTGTGGCTTACCCACGCTCTGTGGTGACACAACACACGTATATAAAATATTATAAAAAATTACCAACGTGTGACCGGGGGGCTGTTAGTCAGATCCTCACAACAACTATATGCGATCTAGGACCCTCTCCACTCTGCATGGGACGGGAACACAATCCACTTCTCTATCGTACGTGCCCACCAGTCGTCGATACCCGGTTCAACGAGGACCAGACTATTACGGAGGCACTTATCACTGCGGTAGCTCACGCTGCAAACGTCGCCCCCGACGAACTCCCGCCGCTTTACGATACGATTGACCCCGAAACGCTTTCACAGCTATTCGAACAGCATAGCGGGGGACTATCAGCAAATACGATTCTCAGCTTCACGTACGATACCTGGAATATATTCGTCCATGCCGATGGTCGGATCAGGGTTTGCGATGGGACCCAAGAAATCGAGCCGGAGCCGGTCTTTGAAACTGCTACCTGAGGAAGTAGAGAGATATCCCGTCTGCCCGCGCTAGTCGACGAGGAATTCGGGTGATTCATCCCCGGGACCCGTCTCAGCGGAATCACGTAGTCTTGCAAGGAATGGTCGAAGGTCCGCGAACGCCGGTCCTCGGTGCACCTGCTTTTCCTCGCGATTCCACCGAATAAACCCGGCCTCTTCCAATTTGGGGAGGTGCATGTGATACAGTTCAATCTTGGTATCCTCGCCCACGCTCCCATCAAATGAGAGTTCAGCGGGTTCGTGATCTGTAGAGTGAGAGGGAGTTTCCAACAGTGCAAACAACAGGCGGCGACAGCGCTCGTCTGCCAACATACGGAAGAGTGTGCTAACTTCGACTGGAGGATCAGTGGCAGTCATCGTGTCTAGAAATAGAGCGATAGTGAGGTGCCCTCGGCCTTATCAGTCAGGCTTTTATATACTCACTCGTCTTCCAGATTTGGTGCACTGGTTACCCGTAAAGTATTGGCAATGAGCGTGTACTGCGCACGCCGAAGGCGATCAGACACTGACTGGGCAGTAATCCCGAGTTCATCGGCGATATCCTCCATTGACGCCGACCGTGGAAGGTCGTAATACCCGCTATCCCAGGCAACCGTCACTGCCTCCTGTTGTTTCGGCGTGAGTCCGTACTGCTCACCGGTCCGTGGGTTGGTGATTTCGTGGAGTCGCTCGAGCTGGAATGAAACGTCATTTTCACTCAGGAGTTCGGTGAACGCGTTCGTATTCTTCCGATCGTCGAATCGCATCCGAAGTATCCATTCGCGTGACTGGCCTTTCGCTTCCATGATCGTCGCGCCGATGCTCGTATACGCAAAAATCACTGATTCCACCCGATCCTGCCACTCTGCCTTGTACATCGTCATGACGTCCGATTCATCGAGTCGTCGGACGTTCGTGAAGGTATCATCGGTACTGGCGGCCGCTTCGAACGTTTCGGGGCCAATCCCAGACACCCAAAAGTAGGGCGTCAGATACTCTTCCTCGGAGGCGACCACGCGCTCGATCTCGATTACCATCTCCGGTTCTGCTGCAAACGTTTTCTGGAAGGCGAATGCTTCCGCCGGAACACGGAATTCGGCAAAGATGCTCACATCGGACCGTGGGCGTCACGAACCAGACCGGTATCGACGGATTGCGACCCGGTTACCTTCGTTTAGTGTGGATCTACTGACGGACCTCTCGCGACTGACCTAGTCCCGGTAGCGGCGGGGACTGAACGGATTCGTGTGGAGATTGTGGGCAGTTGTACCCATACCGGTAGTACCTACATGGCTGTAGTGCCGTACGTTTCCGAGGAAACCCATCCGAAGGTGGGGGATCACTCGGTCCCGGCAAGATACAGCCGTCGCAACTGACTAACGTACGACCTGTCCCACTGTTTTGTTTCGACGTAGTACGACAATACCTGGTCGACGTACCGGGTATCGAGGATGCCGTGTTGTGCCAATACACGCACGAGATGCGGGGTTGTGAACAGGATATTCCTGTCGGTGATTGCCAGCGATATGAGTTGGTAGTTGAACGAGTTGAATTCGTCCGTACGAACATGTCCACGTCCATCTCGTTCGCCAGTGCGATGCAGTAGGTTTCGCCTTCATCAAATCCATAGCGACGCGGTTCCCCAACTCGATCCGCTATATCGTGTGCAGTGATCCAGTGGGCGGCTGACATGACGGTGTCCGCCGGGGCTGCGAGCACGTCTTCTCCCGTTGCGATGTCCATTAGCTCCCCAAGGACTGCCGAGGGAACATGGACCTCGTACGACGACAGGACGGCTTTCAGTGGATCTTCGCCGAGAAACGGCTCGTCTCGTGCTGTCGTCACGACACGGACGTACAGAGAGATCCATCTACAGATGAGCAAGGTGAGTGCCTCCGGGCTTGACCCTGAGGCGGTTCACGTGCCCACCTGTTTCCGAAATACGAAGAGGGAGTACGAGGCGTTCCGATACATCCATCTTCTCCGGCATGGTGCCGTGATTCACCGTCTAGATTCGGGCTGTCAGGGAAGAATACGGTCAGTCATCGTCGTCCTCCTCGTCTCGGGTATCACTCGGGGACGGCCATTCGGAATCCGCGTTCAGGAACCCACGCGCTCCGTCCCGGTCATCCCGGTCGTCGGTCGGGAGAAATTTGGCAACCTCCTCTACGGAATCCCCGAGCAGCACGACATCGCGTTGTTGGTCGTATTCGATGACGTCTGCCTCCGCGAGCTTCGGGATATGGACGTGCCAGAGTTCCATATAGACGCGCGTGATCTCCTCTTCTGTGAGCTCGGGAATCGAGGTATCGGTCTCGATCCGCACGACCTCCTCTGCAAGATCGGGCAATCGGAGTGAGCCGTGTTCCTGGAGGAGCGTCAGGACAACCCGACGACGAGAATCAGCAAGGAGACGAAGGATGTGATCGAGTGACAAACGATCCGGATCTGAACTCATGCATCACCCCTACGTGGGGAGTCAACGCGCATGGCTCCCGTTCCGTGCGGAGGGCCAAGCAGGTTTTGGATTCCGCAACCTTGGCCGCAAGGGGTCCACAGGAACAGGGGCAGATACTGGATGCGTTCACGGAGCGGAACCCACCGTTTGGCGGTGATGGTATGGTGCTGCGCGTACGTCGTTGGGGACGACGGTGTCGGTAGTCTCTCTGCGATTTGCGGGACGTTAGGCTTCCGTGTCGTCGAGCCAGCCAGTAACCGTATCGATCGTTTCGCTGATCGGAAACGTGCCACCCCGATCGAACGACACGGCCATGCCATCGTACCGGGACGTGGCAAAGATGAAGAGGACGACCGACTCGTAGACGAGGACTTGCACCCTTAAATCGCCAAACTCGCCCAGGGCACTGAAATCATCCGACGACACTTGATTGGCCATGATGATATTTCGGGCCCGGTCGAACTCCTCCTCAGTGTAGGTCTTTTGGAGGTCTTCGCGAACGTACTCGAGGTCGTATTCGACTCCCTCCATGGCTATCACAACGCGCAGCTCTCCCCCATCAATGTGTTGGAGGTCCTGAATGAGGCTCTCCATACCTCCGGGTAGCGTGGCTGGGAAGGTGTACTTTGGGTTCATTAGACGATTGGCACTATTACCAAATTAGGTACAAATAACGTGCATCGGTACAGGCCTGAGAAAGGGAGTGAGACTGACCGTGGCGCCCTGTAATAGGATGCTCTCTCGCATATAGAGTATAAAGGGGGCGGATTTGGCTTTCTCAAATCACCATTTTGTATGCTGTCTAGTCATGTGACCTAGGTGGCTTCGACCCTACACAACACATAGGGCACTGTGAACATGGCCCCGAACGATCTCACATGGGGCACGCGACTTTTCTCCGTGTGTCCCCGGACAATTATATAAATTGAGTCCCTCATTCGGAGTACTCCGACAGATCCTATCACCGGTGATACGTATCCCCCGAGTAAGCACATCCTATCGATGAAATCATGCCTAAACGATTAGGCTCGAAACCTATTTCTTGAGGGCGTGTGAGTGATTAACATGGGGGGCGTATTAACCGTCATAGACGCGGTAGCTGACAAAAAAGGGGTTGATGCAACTGACTTACCACCGTTAGACCAATCGATAGATCCGGATGCACTCGAACGACTCTTTGATCGTGACAACGCAAGCGGGATGGTGTCATTCGAGTACGCGGGGACAACGGTAAGAGTCTTCGACAACGGAGTGGTGGTCGTGAACGAGTGGCCCGAACGTCAAGTCTATGAAGGGCCATGATTCGCTCTGCCTCTCGTGTGGCCTCATCGTAACAGGCGAGGCGTTTGCTCCATCAGGGATTCTATTTGGTCGCTTCCTCTCTCGTTCAACGAAATTCGACACCGGTGATGTCGAACTGTGCTCCACCCGCCGCACTTTCAGTCACGGAGACCTCCCACCCGTGGGCGTCAGCAACATCAGTCACGATGGTCAATCCTAGTCCCGTCCCATCGTCCTTCGTCGAGTATCCGCTTTCGAAGACCTGGTCTCTGTCAGCTTCGCTGATACCCGAGCCATCGTCTGTGACGAAGAAGCCTGCTTGCGTGACCAGCTTTCCGATGGTCACCTGGTCCGCACCATGTTCCAGTGCGTTACGCATGAGATTCTCCAGCAGTTGGCGAAGTCTGGAACGATCGGCAAGGATGGGCTGCTCGATTGCTACGCGGAGACGGGAAGTGCCCGTCGTGACGGTATGCCAGCAGTCCTCGCTCACGGCCTCGAGATCGACGGGCTCCACTTCCTGAATCGAGCGTCCGGCGTGCGCAAGCGTGAGGAGATCGCCGATCAGTGTCTCCATTCGATCGTGGGCACGGACCACGTCGTCGAGGTGCCCGATGTCCCCCGTTTCTTGTGTCAGTTCCACTCGACCCTGTGCCACGTTCAACGGGTTCCGCAGATCGTGACTAACGACGCTCGCAAATTCGTCGAGCCGTGCGTTCGAATACTCCAGTTCCTGTTCCCGTGCTTTTCGTTCCGAAATATCGCGCGTGTTGACGACGTAATAGCCATCTGGTGTGGGGTTGGATGATGCAACGGATTCGACCCAGAGATATGAACCGTCTGCCTGTTCGTGTCGGTATTCGGCTGCTTCGACGGCGTATTCCTCGAGTTCGACCACCGTTTGGAACGCTTCGAGGACGTCTTCCCGATCGGCAGGATGAAAGTACGTCGCGACAGGGTCTCCGACAAGCTTGTCCTGGGGGAACCCGAAAATACGTTCGATCGATGGGCTCTCATAGAGGATCGTCCCTGTGTCGTCGAGGACCGTCAGGAGATTTGTCGAGTGCAATGGGATGACATCGAGCGGGATCGGCGTCCCCGACTCGGCAGACGACGATGAGTCCGACCCGTCGTGGTTACCCATGTCCGATCATGTCACGGTCGGATTAAGACTTCTTCGCCGAACGGTCTCTGCTCACGCTACTCAATGTGTTGAAGGACGGTTCCGGTTGCGCATCGCTCCATTTGTTTTCGATAGAAAAACGAACTCTCAGGGTATAGTACGCGGTGATATCAGGTATTCTCAGGCGAAGCCACCGGTGGACGCATAACCTCACTGAGACGGATCGCGAGGACAGCCATGCCGAGAGTGAGTACGATCCCTCCACTTGTCGACGCAATCCACGGGACACCCAGGTGCCGTGACTCCGCCGGGGCGAAATCGAAGACCGACGTGATCCCCCGCTGCACGCCAAAGACGACACCAATTCCGAAGAGAAAGAGGAGGCCCCACGCCATCGTTGTAGTCGCGACGATATCGAGAAGGGAAAGAGTGGTCGCAGACGCGAGATAGGCAGCACTGACGAGTCCCGGAAGGACTGTACAAAGGAGAAACAACCCCGCGAGTGCAGGCGCTTCGTCGGATAGTGCCAGGACAGAAAATCCACTCACGCCGAGCACCACAACGCCGATGGCCAGGAGCAGGTACCGGAACGCGTTCAGGGTGTGTCCCGTCCGTCGGGACACGAGGTAGGCACCACCGGTGACCAGAACAGCGAGGAGGGCCAGCCCGACGAGGACGGCGAGGCTTGTAAGTGCAGCAAACCCGACCCCTAACCCGTTCGACATAGGTTCAGCGTTCGCCCTGGTGGACGATAAAAGCGGGGGCCATCTGATGGACGGCGTCCCTATCCCCCGATGAGGAGTGTCCGAGTCGGAGGAGGCACGATAGCAGTCGATACACAGTGATCGATCTCATTCACGCACTCGGGAATATATCGTTCTCACCCACCTGAGACACTGACTGTGGCGATCGGGTGGTGCCGGTGGTGAATACCTGATGGCGGCCCTGACAAACCTCCCCACGTCTCCGTGTTCCAAACAGTTTTCTTTACTGGCTGGCTTCGGGCGGCTACGATGCCGACGCGATACAAAGTCGCCAATACCGAGGATCTCGACGAGGACGGCGCGCGGGCGTTCGCCGATGTCGAGGGGGTCGAGGTCGCGGTGTTCAATATCGAGGGCGAGTACCATGCGGTTGCGAACTACTGCGTCCACCAGGGGGGGCCACTGTGCGAGGGGGATCTCCGCGGCCGCTATGGAGTCGGCGAGGACGGCTGGGAATGGACCTATGATGATACGAAACAGCACGTCGTCTGTCCGTGGCACGGCTGGAAATTCGACGTCACGACCGGGAAAAACATCAACGACGAGCGGTACGCCGCCCCGACCTACGACCTCGAGATCGAAGACGGCGAGATTTTCGTTCGCCGATAGGTGCGGTGGCCAGCGTTACTCGAAGCCGAAGACCTCCGCCGCGGTGTCACCCATGATTCCTCGGACGTCCTCGTCGTCGAGGTGGGCTCGGGCCGGCCGGAAGACCTCGTCGGGGGGATCGAAGTCGGGGTGGGGATGGTCGCTCGCAAAGAGGAGTGTCTCCTCCGCGCCGGCCATCTCCATCGCCCACCCCATGTGCTGGTGGTTTTCGGTGTGTCCCAGCG
>CAZEDI010000090.1:342-8651 GCA_964510865.1 uncultured Halobacteriales archaeon | reverse complement strand
TTGCAAGCGACTGGAGGGCTGCGTGCCCGCCCTCGAGAAGGGGATCCCCGTGGCCACGGAGCAGGTCCAGATCCGCCCGGCCCACGTAGACTGGTGCATCGAGTTCCGGGATCAACCGCGCGAGGCCACCGACGTGATCGAGGTCGTAGTGCGTGAGGAGGACGCGATCGAGGTCACTGATGGCGACGCCTGTGCGCCGTACCTCCGTACGGAGTCGTGGATAATTCACGGGCAGGCCGGCGTCCACGAGCGTGGTTTCGCCGTCTCGCACCAGAAACGCTGACGACCGGAGCGGTGGCCAGAACCCGAGTTCGAGGAGGTGTACTCCCGGGACGAGCTCCCGTGCCATGCTCGTTCTTGTGGGTTCCGGGGGCATAACACTCCGGTAGATCCCAATCCATCACTCATCCTACATAAACGGCGTTCAGCGAAGCGTTTTGTTCCGGGAGCCCCATCGTGTGTGTATGTCACGCACAACGACGGACGACGACAGTTTCGTCCCGGTCGGTACGGCTGACGAGATCGAGGACGGGACCTCCCGGGTTGTCCAGGCAGATGGTCGGACGATCGGGCTGTTTCGCCACGAGGGAGAGCTCCACGCGATCGACAACCGGTGTCCACACATGGGGTTCCCACTCACGGAGGGCACCGTCGAAGATGGGATCCTGACGTGTCACTGGCACCACGCGCGATTCGAACTCTCCTGTGGCGATACGTTTGATCCGTTTGCCGATGACGTCCAGACCTTCCCGGTCGAGGTACGCGACGGGACCATCTACGTGAACCCGGATCCGATCCCCGACCAGCCTCCCGAGGATCACTGGCGCGCTCGACTCGAACACGGTCTGCAGGAGGACCTCTCGCTCGTGACCGCGAAGGCCGTGATCGGGCTCGACGACGCGGGCGTCGATCCCACGGTTTCGGTCCAGACGGGCGTGGACTTCGGTACGCACTACCGCGAGGAGGGATGGGGGCGTGGCCTCACGACACTCGGTGCGATGGCGAACCTCCTGCCCCACCTGCGCGATGCAGATCGTCGTCGTGCCTTGTATGTCGGGCTCACCGAGGTCGCCGATGAGTGCGCGGGCGAGCCCCCGTTCTTCGTCCAGGACCCCCTCGATACGAGGGGAGTCGAATCAGACCGGTTGAAACACTGGTTCCGCGACACGATAGAGGTCCGTGACGCCGACGGGGCGGAGCGAGTACTCCGGGCGGCCATCCGAGCCGACCTCGGACCCGACCGGATCGCGGAGATGCTGATCGCCGCGACGACCGATCACCGGTATCTCGACACCGGCCACCGGCTCGACTTCGCGAACAAGGCGTTCGAAATTCTGGACCATGTCGGATGGGACCACGCGGACGCCGTCCTCCCGAGCCTCGTCCCGGGACTCGCAGACGCGTCTCGCGCGGAAGAGCAGTCGTCCTGGCGCCAGCCGGTCGATGTCGCCGGCTTGCTCGCCGAGACGTTCGAGGACCTCCCCTCGCTGGTCGAGGCGGGCGCTGATGCGTCGTGGGAGGAACCAGATGACATCGGTGACGTCCTTCTGGGCGACGACCCACATGCGATCGTCGACGCGCTTACCGACGCGGTAGCGGCTGGGGCAACCCCGAGCGAACTGGCGGAACTCGTCACCTACGCCGCGGCGAGGCGAGTGGCTCACTTCGGCACCGCGAACGAGTTCAACGACTGGAACACGGTCCACCACACATACACGTACGCGAACGCGGTCCGGGGGTTCGCCGAGCGGACCGACGCCTGGGAGGTCTACCGCGGCGTGTTCGATGCAGCCGCCAGCGTGTACCTCGACCGCTTCCTCAACATGCCGCCCGTTCCGCTCCCCGATCCCGACGGCGACCGCGATCCCGACGACGCGCTCGAGGCCCTCCAAGAGACGTTCGAAGTTGAGGGCGACCGCGAGGTCGACCGTGCCGCCAGACATACCGCGGACTATCTCGCCGCGGGTGGCGATGCAGACCGCCTGATCCGCGCCTTGGGCGAGGCGTTACTCCGCGAGGACGTCGGATTCCATACCCGCCAGAACCTGGAGGCTGCAGTGGCGAGTTACACCCGGCTCGCGGAGAACACCCCGGAGCGAGCGAACCTCCACCTCATCGCGACCGCGCGCTACCTCTCCGCGCACACGCCGACCCGTCGATCGGGCGAGCAAACGTTCCGAATCGCCGAGCGACTCCACCGGGGTGAGAAGATCCACGAAACCGCGGGTGCGGACGACTGAGCCACCCCCGGCCCTGGTCGACAACCCACGTCCCGCGCACGTCCTTACGCCGTCGGTTCGTCCGTCTCCGCGTCCGCGCGCGTCTCGCGATCCTGACTGCTTGTGGCCGGACCCATCGCATCCTCCCGCTCGAGTTCGGCCCGGAGTGTCGCCAGGTCGGACTCGATCTGGCGTTCGGTCGACAGGCGTTCGAGCTCCCGATCGATCGAATCACCCCCCTCCAGGACGCTGTCGAGGGCGCCGCTCTCTTCGAGCTCCTCCAGGGCAGCTGCGCGGGCCTCCATCGCTTCGGTCCGCTCGGTCGCGCGCTCGATCGTCCGCCCGACGTCACCTATCTCGTCGCCGACCCCGGTGAGTGCCTCCGAGATGCGCGTCGAGGCCTGGGCCGCCTCGTAGCGGGCCTTCACCGTCTCCTTCTCGGTCCGGAACCGCCCGATCCGGGTTTCGAGCTCGTCACGGCGCTGGAGAAGTCGGGTCTGTGTCTCCTGGAGATCCTCGATCTGCTCGGTCAGGTCGGCGATCTGGTCGACGTTCGCCCGTCGCTTCTCCAGTGCCGTCGACGCTAGGTCCTCGCGGTCTTGGCGAATTGCGTCGCGTGCTTGCTGGGCATGTTTCTCCACGTTCGACTGGAGACGGTCGCGGTGTTTCTCGAGGCGCTTGCGCTGGGTCGCGAGATCAGCGACGCCCCGATTTACCTCTTGGAGCTCGTCCTGCATCCGTTCGTAGGAGTAATCGAGTTCCGCCCCGGGATCGGAGACCCGACCCAGGAATTCGTTGATGCGAGCCTCGATCGTATAGATGAGCCGATCGAGGAGACTCATCGAGACCCCTCCGAGCGATCGTCGCGGCGTGCGCGAACAGGGGGAACAGCCTGGGTGCTGTCCGTTGGATGCGGTGTCGGGGACATCACTAGAAAATGGCGGTCTGCGGCCTTAGTCGTACCGTCGACGCCTGCAGCTATTCTCGGAGTATGGGAACTGCTCGGGAGATCGGAGGACGAGTGTTTTTGTCCGGTGACCTCCAGGCTCGCCCATGGACTACGGGGGACTCGTCGTCGCGGACGATGTAACGGGTGCCACGGACACGGGGCATCGACTCGCCGCTCGAGGGTACGACGTCGTGGTCGGGCGACAGTCGGCCTGTCCCGATGCGGACGTCCTCGTCCGCACCACCGACTCCCGGCACCTCACTCCCGAGCGCGCGGCGGCGCGCGTCACGGACGCTCTGACGGGGGTTCAGTCCGACGTCGTGTACAAGAAGATCGACTCCACGCTCCGGGGTAACGTCGTCGCGGAGGTCGATGCGGCGATGGCAGCGACCGAGGGCGATCTGGGCGTGGTCGCGCCTGCCTTTCCGGCACAGGGACGGACGACTGACGAGGGGACGCAGTTCGTCGCTGGTCAGCCCGTCGATCGGAGCGAGCCCGGGGTGGACGGACAGCTCCCGACCGCGTCTGTCCGCGAGTTGTTGGCTGCCACCTCCTGTCGTGTCACGGCTCTTCCACTCGACGTGGTGGAAGCCGGCCCACAGGCCATCGCGGAGCGCCTGACCGATGCATGTCGAAACGACACCCAGACGCTCGTGGTGTGTGATGCGACACACGAGCACCACCTATCGGCGATCGCCCGCGGAGGCCACGCCTTCGACGGAGAGGTACTGTACGTGGGGAGTGGCGGACTCGCCGGCCACGTTCGATTGGAGCAGGGCCACCCAGTGGTGGGGATCGCGGGCAGCACCGCACGGGAAACCCTCGCGGGATTGGATGTCCTCCCGGATGGATGGATCGTCGAGGTCGACGCACCTCTCGCACTGGAAGACATGGACCGCGCAGTCGCTGAGGCGGCACGGGCGGCAACCGAGGCGGCGCGACGCCACGACCAGGTCGTCATTACGGCTGCCCGGTCGACGCACCAGCGGGAAGAGACCCTCGCGGCCGCAGCCGAGGTAGGTCTCTCGGAGGACGCGGCCATGACCAGCGTGGCCCAGACGCTGGGTGCGGTGGCGCGCGAGGTTCTCACCGACCTGCGCGTGGGTGGGGTATTTCTCACTGGGGGCGCGACCGCGGAAGCGGTCCTCGCGGCACTCGACGCGGGACAGCTCCGATTGACCGGTCGGTCGGTCGAAGCCGGCGTTCCCGTCGGGCGAATTGAGGGCGATCACGCCGATGGGGTGCCTGTCGTGACCAAGGCAGGCGCGTTCGGCGATGACGAAACAATCCTTAGGTGCCTCGACGCACTCGCTGCACACGATGACTAACCGACCGCTCGTCGGGCTCACGATGGGGGACCCCGCCGGAATCGGTGCAGAGGTGATCGCCGGAGCGTACCCCGATCTGTACGAGCACGCGGATGCGGTCGTTATCGGGGACGCTGCCGTGATACGCGACGCCGTCGACCTCGTGGATGCGGACCTCGCCGTCAGGGCACTCGACGATATTCACGAGGCGAATCCATCGCCGGATACCCTGGACGTCCTGGATCTCGCCAACGTGGACGAACTCACCTACGGGGTCGTCCGCGAGGCGTACGGGCAGGCGAGCCTCGAGTACATCGAGCGGGCGATCGAGCTCGCGCGCGAGGGGGCTATCGACGCTCTCACTACGGCCCCGATTAACAAGCGTGCGATCCGTGCCGCAGGGGCGGCCCACGCCGGCCATACTGGCTTGCTCGCGGCCCGGACCGACACGGAGCACTACGCGATGCTCCTCATCGAGGAGCCCCTGCGGGTGAGCCACGTGAGCACCCACGTCCCCCTCCGGGAGGCCTGCGATCGCGTCTCGACGGAGCGAGTCCTGGAGACGATCCGGGTGACGGCCTCGGCACTCGTCGATCTCGGCATCGACGACCCGAAACTCGCGGTCGCGGGACTCAATCCCCACGCAGGGGAGGATGGCCTTCTAGGGTCCGAGGACCGGACGGACATTGCGCCCGCCGTTGCGCTAGCCGGCGAGGAAGGCCATGACGTCGTCGGCCCGGAACCTCCCGACACCGTCTTCCCCCGGGCCGCGGCGGGAGAGGTCGACGCAGTGGTCGCGATGTACCACGATCAGGGCCACATCCCGGTCAAGCTCCTCGGCTTCCAGTCGGACGCCGTCCGGGGCGTCAACGCCACCATCGGCCTGCCAATCGTGCGCACGAGCGTCGACCACGGCACCGCCTTCGATATCGCCGGCGAAGGCGTTGCGTCCGTCGAGAGCATGGTCGATGCAGTCCGCGTCGCGACGGAACTCGTACGCGGATCGGCCGACTGAAGGATCCCGGGTGCGGGTGGCGAAAGATATAGGTCACGGCTGTCCCTGGTCCGGCGTATCATGGGAGCCGGGGAAGCCGGGGGGTCGACCCTCGCTCAGGGATGGGCGTGGCTCCAGCAGCTCGTCCGGTGGGCCGTCCGGTCCTACGTGCTCGTCCTGATTATCGGGATCGTCCTCGGGCTCCAGGTGGCACCCGTCGTCTCGGATGTCGTCCAGCCCCCGAACGAGGGGACCGTGGCCGTCATCCCGCTCTCCGGTGCGATCGACGGGTCGAACGCGCAATCGGTGGTCGACCGCCTCGAACAGGCCGATCGTGATCCCGAGATTGATGCCGTCGTGCTCTGGCTCAACAGCGGGGGCGGTGGTGCCTCCCCCAGCGAATCGATCTACCTCAAGGTGCGACGAGTAGCCGGGACCATGCCCGTCGTCGTGAGCGTCGATTCGATGGCAGCGTCGGGAGCGTACTACGCGGCCGCACCAGCTGACGTCGTGTATGCGAAACCATCATCGCTCGTCGGGAGTATCGGCGTGTACCTGACCGTCCCCCAACAGTACGAGCCGATCGAGGACGTGATCCAGAGCGGGCCGAACAAGCTCGGCGGGGCCGACCGTCGCGAGTGGTTCTACAAGACGGAGGCAGTCACGCGCGCCTTCCTCAACGCGGTCGAGACGCACCGGGACGATCGTCTCGCTCTCAGCCGCGAGGAACTGGCCTATGCGAAGCTCTACACCGGGAGCGAAGCCGTTTCACACGGTCTCGCTGACGACATCGGCGGAATGGAGGCGGCCATCGAACGGGCCGCCCAGGAGGCGGGACTCGCACGGCACGACGTCCGCATCCTCGGCTACGGGACGGAGGTGCGTTTCCTGACGCGGTCGAACTACGTGGCGGCGGACGCCACCGAGAAACGCCTCGTCGAGCCGGGGATGTTCGTCGGATCGCCCGCGGATGCAACCGCGCCGACACTCGTCATGCTTCCGCCGAGCGTCGTTCATGCCGCTGTCCCGGACGCATTCGGTGTCGACCCCGCGAACACGACGGAGGTGAGTCAGAATGGCACGCCGACGCCGTGAGCTCGCTCGCCAAGGAGCCGTCATGCTCATCGCTGCGGGGATCGTGGTCGCCGCCACGATCCTCGGACCGGGTCTGCTCGCCGGCCCTCCTGAATCTCCGCCCGAGTATCCCGAGTACGACGTCTCTTCGCTCGTCCCGGAGCGGCTGTCGGCGGACGGGACGATCAGCGTCGAACCTGCGGCTGACCGGGGGACCGTCTTGATCGACCGTGCCCACGGAAACCGCATCGATGCAGCCGACATCGAATCCCTCACCGCGGCAATCGCTGCGGCGGGCTACGAGGTCGAGTTCCTCGAGCCCGGCGATAGCGTGAGCGAGGCGCTCGGACGCGTCGACGCGTTCGTCGTTATCGACCCAGCACAACGATACACCGGTGCGCAACTCGACCGTCTGGAGTGGTTCGTCGATGCTGGCGGCCGACTCCTCCTCATCGGTGAACCGACGCAGGCCCGGCTGACCTCGGGCTTGTCGGCCGCGTCGATCCGCACTGCCACCAACATGCTCGACCACGTCGCGAGCCGCTTCGGGTTCGACTTCGGTGAGGGCTATCTCTATCACATGTCCGAATCAGACGGCAACTATCGAAACGTCCTTGGGCTCGCGACAACCGGCGATGGGGTGGCAGCAGGTATCGATCGGATCGCGACCTACACCGCGACACATGTCTCAGCAGATGGTGGCGAATCGCTCGTGGTCGCGGCGGAAGGCACGCGAAGTATTCGCGGGGACGTCCCGGGCACCTACGGGCTTGTCGTCAGAAAGGGGGACGTCCTCGCTATTGGCGATAGCACGTTCCTCAGCGGCGAAACCGTTCGTGTGCTCGACAACGAGGTGCTCGTTGGCAACATCGTCGAGTTCCTCGTCTCCGGGGATCGCCGGCAATCGGTCTTCGACTATCCCGGCATTCTCGACGACACACCGCGTATCCGCTATACCGCCCCGTCGCTTCTCACTGCAGCACAGACGCTGGGCCGGGACCTCCGGACGACGGGAAAGCAGCCCCGATTGACCCTTTCGCAAGGCGAGATCGATCCACACGCGACGGACGTGCTGCTCACCACGTTCGATCGGCTCCAGGACCTGGACGGGCTCGAGACGGGGATTACCGTCCGAGAGAACGGCGTCGCGCTCGAGAGCTACCGCGGGGGGAGTACCGACCTCGCGATCGTTCGCTCGCCCGAGGGGCCACTCGACATGATCATCGTTGCGGACACGCCGGATCGAGTGGAGTTCGCGGCGGATCTCGCCGTCGATCGGCTGCTCTTTCGCTATATCACCGCGAATTCGACTGCCGTCATCGAGTGACGGATAGCATCACGGTCCGTACCTTTTCGTGACTCTCATCCGAATAGTGGCACTCGGTAGCTAGCGGACATAGCTCCAGGAACTGGGCGTGCGATCCCGTCACTCCATCGTGGATTCCTCGACGACGTGAGCCATCGCAAAATTCCGCCGGGTCTCCTCGATCTCGACCTCGACTTCGTCGCCCACGTCCGTCCCGGGAACGATCACGACGTAGCCCCGGTCGACGCGGGCGATGCCGTCGCCCTGGTCACCGAGTCCTTCGATTTCCACCGTCCTGATATCTCCGGCGTCGACGGGGGGATCCGGATGCTCCTCCACGGCCACCTCATCAGGCTGGTTGGAGGTCGATTCCTCCTCATCGGAGAGTACAGCAACACGATAGATCTCGCCCGGATCCACGTCACCCCGCTGGACTTCGCCTTCGGGATTCGATCCTCGT
>CAZEDI010000090.1:0-332 GCA_964510865.1 uncultured Halobacteriales archaeon | reverse complement strand
CCTTCGGGAAATTCGACCACATAGGAATCGCGGCGCTCCTCGATACGGCCGGTGAACAGACAGAGCAACTCGTCGGGAATCTCCACGTTTAAACCCTCGAATCGAAGCCACGGGGATCACTGTAATGATTCTTCCGCTCCCGCGTGAACGCAAGTTGTCAGGATCCCCCCGAATCGGCTGCCTCACACCCCGTTTCCACACCGGGTCCTGGGATACCAGGTGAGGCGAAACGGCTACGCTCATGTGTCACCGGGGGCAAGGAGTCCATATGACGCGAGTGATGGCCCAGGGCACGTTCGACGTCCTCCACCCGGGCCACCTCCACTACCTCC
>CAZEDI010000089.1:0-8890 GCA_964510865.1 uncultured Halobacteriales archaeon | reverse complement strand
GAGGTCGACACGACGAACGCCCACGAGGACCTCGGGTGGGAGTTCACCCACGACGTGGAGAACTCGATCCGTGACCTGATCCGTCGACGTGCCTGATTTGTAACTCTATAGCGATACCATTTATACGCGGTTTCGGTCCGTGGTTACAACTTCCGGGACGGTCACTATACAGGGGACGATTCAGACGTCCCTGTATACCTGGTAGAAAGACAGGCATTCCTCGGGGGCGAGATGGATTGCTATCCATGACCGAGAAGGCGTCCACGCTATCCCGGGTAGTCAGTCGTACTGTCGAACGCCCAGACAAGATCGAAGTAGCGCTTCAGCCCGGCGACGAATGCGCCGTGTTCGGTGATCGCCGCCTGGCGCATGTGGTTGGGCACGTCCTCCTCTTCGACGAGCAGGATCGCCTTCCCCGTGTCGTAGTCCATACTCGGGTCGACGAACGTCCCTCGCCACGGGAGCCGACTCTCGCTGTATCGCACGTCCACACCTGGCAGGTCGTCGCGAAGCGTGCTGACGATCTCCGCCTGCCGATCGCGCTTCTCGGGCTCGATCAGCGACGGCCGGTGGAGGATCGCGTTGACCGCGACGCCGGCATCCAACGTTTCCCGGACCGCCGGCTCGACCCGATCCAGGTAGGCGAAACTCTTGGTGAGCACGTAGACCGCGTCCTCGGCATCCCGATAGAGGGCTCGCGTCTCCCCCTCGCTCGGCTCGCCGACGGCGACCACGTAGAACAGCTCCTCCGTGGGCGAGATATCCTCGCTGGCCCGCTCGAACCGCGGCCCGAAGGTCGAGACGAACGCCTCGCGCATCTCGTCGAGTTCCTGTGTTCGCGACTCGAACTCCTGGCGGACGTTCTCTTCGGCGCGCTCGAGGATCGTCTCCGGCGACTTCGCCTGGTACTCCTTCGGCCGCCCGGGGATCTCCTTGAGGAAGCCCCGCTCGGCGAGTTCCTCGAGCACGCCATAGATACGCGCCTTCGGGACGCCCGTCGCCTCCGAGAGGCTGGGCGCCGTCGTCCGGCCGAGCGAGAGGAGTTCCTCGAGGGCCGTCACCTCGTACTCGGTGAGGTCGAGCCGCTCGAGAAGCCGCCGCGCGTCCTCGCGTTCTGCCATCGCGCCCCGGTTTGGCGGCCCGGGCCTTATATTAGTCGGCGGGCTCGCCCACGAGCAACCAGCCGAACGCCAGGATCCCGACGACTTCGACGACGGCGTTCACCAGCGCGAACGCGTCGTTCCTGAGGTGCGAAAGGATGTTCGACACCGGATCGCCCACGTGGTAGTGCACCGAGATGAGCGTCCCGGGCTCGGGAGAGACGATCGGATGGCCACCACTGTGCCAGACAATGTACCCGACGAGGTAGAGGAAGAGGACGACGACGAAGAACGCGTAGAGCCGGCGTCGCGATCGACGCGACGGATCGCCGAGGTAGCGATGCACCACCCCGAGGACGATCGCCAGGGCGGAGAGCACGAACAGGAACGGTCGGACGTCCGTGAGGAGCCCCGCCTGGAGGTATACCACCGATCCCTCGATGCCCCGGACGAGGTGGAGGCCGGCCGCCACCAGCGCGGCCTGCACGCCGACGAATTCGACCACCTCCCGCGTGTCCATGCCGGTGAGTGCCGGTCGCTCGGGAGTGAAGGCTTCGGTTCGACACTACCGCGTCCGGAACGGCTTTGCCCCCGGCGTCGTAGCCACCTCCATGGAGGTCTTCGGCTCGAGCGGGACGCGGGGCGTCGCTAACGAGACGCTCACGCCGACGTTCGCCCTCGGGGTCGCCCGAGCCGCAGGCACCGTCTGGGACACCGACCGCGTGACCCTCGGTCGCGACACCCGCACGACGGGTCCGATGCTCGCGGACGCCGTCGCGAGCGGGCTCGCGAGCGTCGGAACCGACGTCGATCGCCTCGGGATCGTCCCCACCCCCGCACTCCAGGCACACGCCGCCAGCGAGGGGATCCCGGGCGTGATGGTGACGGCGTCGCACAACCCACCTGAGTACAACGGCATCAAACTCGTCGGGGCGGACGGCAGCGATCTCGATCCCGGAACGCTCGCCGATGTCGAGTCCGCGCTCGCCAGCGAGGACCCCCGCGCAGCACGCTGGGACGAGGTCGGAACCGTCCGCTGGGTCGACACCGCCCGCCGGGACTACATCGAGGGCGTGCTCGCTGCCGTCGACCGCGACCGGATCGCGGACGCCGAGCTGACGGTGGCGCTCGATCCCGGTCACGGGGCGGGCTCGCTCACGAGCCCCGAGCTCTTTCGCGAACTCGGCTGTCGGGTACTCACGGTGAACGCCCAGCCCGACGGGCACTTCCCGGGACGGAATCCAGAACCGGTCGAGGGGAACCTCGCGGACCTGATGCGGCTCGTGCGAACGACCGACGCCGACGTCGGGGTCGCCCATGATGGGGACGCGGACCGGGCGATCTTCGTCGACGAAGACGGGACCTATCTCGAGGGCGATGCCACGCTCGCGGCACTTGCCGCGGCAGCGCTCGAGGAGGGAGACGTCGTCATCTCCGCCGTGAACGTCTCCCAGCGCCTCGTCGACGCGACAGAGGCCGCGGGTGCCACGCTCGACCTCACCCCCATCGGGAGTACCTACATCGTCGACCGCATTCGCGAACGCCGTGCTGCCGGCGAGGCCGTCCCGATCGCCGGCGAAGGAAACGGCGGCGTCGTCTATCCGGACCACCTCCTCGCCCGGGATGGGGCCTACACCGCGGCACGCTTCCTCGAACTCCTCGCGGACCGGTCGGCGAGCGCCATCGCCGCGGACCACGCTGGCTACTACAACGTCCGCCAGAACGTCGAGTACGAGCGCGACGACGAGCGCGAGCGAATGCTCGAGGCGATCACCGCCTTCGCCGAGGACGCCGACGCGGAGGTCACGACCGTGGATGGCCACCGTCTCGACTACGGGGACGCGTGGGTGCTCGCTCGCCCCAGCGGGACCGAGCCCCTCGTCAGGATCTACGCCGAGGCGAGGACCCCGGATCGCGCCGAGGAGCTCGCCTCACAATTGACGACGGCCGTCCGAGAGTCGTAGCCGAATCCGAGCCCAGGAGAGACGGAGCCGGTGGGTCCGAGCTAGTCTACGAATCGTCCAACGCAGCCACGAGTCGTGCGTGTTCCTCGCAGAGCTGCTCGCGCTCAGCGGCAAGCTCCCCCGATGCGAGTTGATCCAGCTCCGCGTCGGAGAGCGTTGATTGGACGTGTGCGCTCTCCCGGAGCGTCTCGTACTCGGTGTCGTGGACGAGATCGCGCACCGTCCGGAGGCGGTGCAACACCGTCTCGTCGGCGAACCTGTCCACGACGGGGAGGTACTCCCGGATCCGGAACGCGAGCTCGTTTCCCTGGGGCGGCGGCCAGTCGATCCGCACGGGCGACGCGTCGAGGCCCTCGAGGTAGGTGCGATTCGTCGCGACGGCACCCCTGAATTCGGCCGGCTCCGCCACGTAGTGTGAGAGTTTCGAGCGCGAGTAGTCGATGTAGGCGAGCAGCGTCGGGATCGATTCCGTCCCGACGTCGGCGCGCTGGAGATACGTTCGGAGTTCCTCGGGCGGTGTCCTGAACGTGACCAGCGGGTAGGCGTCGGTCGTCGCAATGAGATCGAGTACCTCGCGGGCGGTCGCAGTACGTCGGTAGGTTCGGAAGGCCTCCTCGACCGCTTCGTTGTAGGCCTCGATGGGATCGCGGAGGTCGGCAACCGGCGCATCCAGATCCGTGTCGGCGAACTGGAGGGAGTCGTCGAGGTCGTCGAGGCGATCCTCGATATCGCGGATTCGAGCCTCGAGTGCTCCTCGGGCTTGGCCAAGCCGTTCGTTCGCTCGTCGGCGCCTGTCGAGGAGCTCCACGAGCTCCCTGGCAGGTGCCACCTCCTCACGGGCGCGCTCGAAGTCCCGTTCGTCGAGCCGTCGGCGATCCAGCACGTCGCACGCTGCCTCGAACGCCTGTCGTCGTGGGAGGTCCTCGTCGAGGCTGTCCTCGAAGTCCGAGAGCTTCCCCTCGAACTCGACGTACTGTTGGAACGTCTCCCGACCCGTTCCCGACGCCGACGACTCGTAACGGTCCAGGAGGCTCGTGAATCGGTCGTAGGTGTCTGCCACGCGTTCGACTGCCTGCTCTCCTGCCGCATCGACAGCCGCTTCGGCCTCCTCGAGGGCGTCGCGGGCGTGTTCGAGTTCCGCGAGCAGCGTGTCCGCGTCCTCCTGTGCGCTCCGAGCCATCACTCGTCGTAGACCGCCTCTGGATCGAACACCTGTCGGCCCACGGTCGTCGTGTCCGCCGTCAGCGCCTCGCCGTCCTGCTCGATCCCGTCGATCCGCCGGTGGAAGCAGGAGCGATAGCCCGTATGGCAGGCCCCGCCCTCCTGTTCGACGAGATAGCACAGCGCATCGCCGTCACAGTCCACGCGGATCTCCCTGATGCGCTGGACGTGTCCGCTGGTCGCGCCCTTCTCCCAGAGTTCGTCTCGCGACCGCGAGTAATAGTGCGCGCGGCCGGTTTCGTGGGACCGTGCTACTGCGTCTGCGTTCGCGTAGGCGAGCATGAGGACCTCGTCCGTTTCGGCGTCCCGTGCCACGACTGGGAGGAGCCCGTTGTCAAATGCGAGGTCGACCTCGTCCATACCCGTCGGGAAGAAGGTGTCGGGGATAGGTCTTTTCGTCCGTGGAAATGGGTGTGGGCTGCCCACGATGGACAGGGGCGAATCAGCCACGCCCTCGCGCTTACACGATGCCGAGGACCGACAGAACGACGAAGAGGATGTCCCCAACAGTGAGCGCGATCACGATCCCGCCGAAGAGCGGCACGAGGAAAGGAATGCCCGGCGACAGCCAGACCCGCTCGCGCTCGACGAGCAGGTCGAGTCCCGCGCGCAAGGTCTCGGGTGTCGTTCCGTAGGCCGATCCCTCGATCGAGTCGAGGAACGTCGCCGCACCCCAGGTGTCGTTCTGGCGATCACCACCAAAGCTCGCGGCGGGCGCTCCTCCCGGTTCCGGATCCACGTCGGGATCGACCGCGCCATCCGTCGGTGGACTCGGGTTCCCGGGAATCGTACTCGGGCGCCGGAACACTTCGGGATGCTCGCGAAGATCCTGCAGGGCGAGGTCTCGCCACCGCAGGTACATCCGGAGAGCGTCGAGATCGAGGCCCGACAGCGTGAATCCCTCAGTCGTCTCCAGCAGCTTCCCGTGTGTCGTGAGGAGGGCATCCGGGGACGCGGGGACGCCGACGAACATAGCCACGGAGTGATGGCCAGCCGCGGCGTTTCGGACAGCAAGCGCAGCCGGATAGAGGGCACCGACGAGCATCGCGTCGACGAGGATCGAGAGCGAGAAGACGGGCAGGTTCGGCACGATCACGGGGAGGAGGGTCCCGAGGACCTCGAAGGTGGGATAGGTCGGGAAGAGGACGGCGATGACGGCGATAGCCTTGGCGTCCGCCCCGCCGAAGGCGCCGAATCGACGGAAGAGATACGCTACCGGAACGAGCAGGCCGACGCTGACAGCCGTCCAGAGGAGCACGCGACGGAGGGCGAACGGCTCGTCCAGGACTATGACGACGTCCCATACCAGGGCGACAGCCCCGAGGCCGAGGAGCGGGTACCAGATCTTCCCAGGAACACGCCGGGTGCGGTAATCCCGGAGGGCAATCCAGCCGAAGACGGGGACTGCAAGGAGCCGCAGGAGATCGGGAAGTGACGCATCGAGCACGACCGCGAAGGCGTTCCCCCACGTGTTATCGTTTGCTATCTTTGCCCTCGAGGGCTGATCGACCCTGCCGTGACTGACGGAACGACTCCTCGACGTGTCTCAGCGAGGTCGATGAATCTCGACGTAGCAATCTGCTCGCTGTCTAGCGGCTCACTGACCATCAAAACGGGGCGGTTACGATACTATCGACTGCGGAGAGGATCGACAGGTCCGTGGAATGAGAGTCCGGAAACGAGAGAACACCGCTTCGAAGTAAGCAGTCGCAGTTAGCTTGCCGTCGCGCTGGCAGCCTCGGCTGATCCCCTGGGCGATTCGTACGTCAGAACGTATCCAATGGCCAGCATTGTGAGGGCATCGCCGATAACGATACCCAGTGTGATCACAACGGACTCGTTTCCGACGACGAATCTGAGGATGTTCGTGACGACGAGAATGGCAGGGACGAGCAGGAGGAGGCTGAGGAGCCGGGAATGAACGCCTGCCCGGAGGCTGGCGACACTGAACGTGACAAACCCCAGGACACTCCCCACGAGTACCCCGGGGATGAAGAACATTCCAATAGCATCGTATTCACCGTCCGGAATCCCCACGTAGTAGAGGACCACCGTCACGGCCATGACCGCGAAGGTCACGACACCGATCACTGCAAAGACAGCACCTGCACGGGAGAGCCACTGACTCCGGTCTGCGAGCCCGGAATACAACCCAAGTAACCCGATGAGAGCGGCTGTCCAAGCACCACCGACGAATGCTTGCCCCAGCAGCAAAAAGTGTTCCGTGCCCGTTACGATGTTTGCTGTCACGAAGGCCGCGTCGACGACCATCAGGAAGCCGCCGACCAGAAACGCCGTCGCACTCCACCGGGGGAGTGAACTCAACATCCCGTTACGAGTCGCCACTGCCAGTCACCTCCGGATCGCTGTCGAGCTGCATGTTCGATATGCGTGACAGTACGTCAGGTGACATCCGTGTGTCGTGTCTCATGGGTGGTGGTGGTGATCGATGGGGGCGACCCCGCGTGAATCGGGACTCCCGCTTGAACCAACGCGGGTGACGAACGCATGGCGACGTGCAGGGGGTTCCCGCTGAATTGGTACTATAGTGTCCCTGTGTCCCGCGAGGCTCGAGCATGTTTCCGCTGCCATCTGGAACCAGGAGAGAGGACTGACGGGACGGCAATAAATATTATTTGGATGACATTCCAAATAGAATTCTTACATGTCTGCTGTCGGTGGCTTCGAACGAATCATATCGAATCTTGATGGTTAGTCTAAACGGTCCCAGTGTACGGAGTCGACGGTGGCTGTGTCGTCGAATGTCAGTCGAATCTCGTCGTCATCGTGGGTGATTGTAACGTCTGCTCGAGGCGGAGCTTCATCGACCAGCGTTACCGTATGCGAGTCCAAGAGTTCGAAAACACGCCGGACGCTTTCAGGATCGTCTGCCCGGAACCGGGTCGAGACCCCGTGGAGGTCGTAGAAGCCGATAACCGAGGGATGGAACAGCGCGAGCGCCTTCGGTGAGGACACGTTGTGGTTCTTGCAGACCCGACATTCGAATCGAGCCAAGACGGCGTACCGCGTCCCGCAGTGATCGCAAATACCGTGCGAATCGTGCGTCCGACAACAGTCGAGCCAGCTGTCGACCTGACCCGAACAGGCCGGACAGAGTCCATCGAACATGAATTGCGTTTGCCGCCACGCCGCGACTCGACTCGCGGCTCGGATCTCGTCTGGCTCCCGATCCGCGAGTCCAGCTGGGTCGAACGGTACCGCACTCAGGAAACCGCTGGACGCATCTCCCGACGTGACGCCATCACACTCGGTACAGACGTGGATAACAAGGCCGTCGCGGTACCTGATCGCCGTAGGCGCACCACAGAAGGGACACGCCTGATCGATGGTGGTCAGCTCGAGGGTCGCATCCTGCACACCAGCGCCGGCGATGACGGCCTGGATAAATCGGAGGCCGGGTACCCGAAGTTCATAGCCCTCACCGTCTGGATACTGCCTGATAAACTGGTCACTGAGTTGCTGCAGGTGGTAACTGAAACTCCCCGGATCATCGTACTCCACCGACTCGAACAGCTCGGAAAATGGGACGGCATTGTCGGTCGCATATGGATCGTAGTTCTCCCAGAGTGCCAGTAAGATGGCCAGTCGCGTCTCGTCCCCGAGAAGCGCGAACGCCTCGGTCGCATGTGCCCCCGCCTCACCTGCGGAGATATCCAGGGGCAACTCAGTCCCCGCTCGATCAGTCATGCATCGTCAACTCAACGTCAGTCTCACTGCCTGACGCCTCCTGGACGGTCTGGTCCTGTACGTTCTTGGCGGAGCTGGTCGTGAGCGTCGCGCCGATTGCTAGATGGGCCATTGCCTCACCGGCGCTGATGACAAACGCAGAGGTGGGCGAGGCGTATCCAGCAGCGATATGAACGAGCATGACGACCACGATACCTCCGGGCACTGATAAGACGAAACCAATCCTTCGCGGATAGCGATCGGTCCGGAAGATGGCAATACTGAAGGAAAAATATCCCAGGATAAACCCAACAAGGGGAAGGAACCTGATGATCGACCACCCTGGCGGATTGCCCGATCGAAGTCCTGCAAGTTGAGTCAGATCAGTCAGGGAAATCACGGATAATGAAAAAATACCGCATACAGCCGCAGCTGCACCAATTCGTGCAAGCCACGGACTCCGTGTCACCACAGTGGGATACAATCCCAGCAACCCGATGAATCCCACAACGTATCCGAGTTCAAGGCCGTTCTGCTCCGTCGCCATGTCGGTGAACGCCCACAATCCGTTGAACACTGCATAGATGACCAGTATTCCGCCGGCGGCCAGAAATAGCGTCGGGCTCCATCGTTCGAGTGAATGCAGACGAGAAGTGCCAGCGCTCTCCATATGACGAGTTCTTCGACAAGCAGGATAATCGTTCGGGGCGTCGGCAGGTCGTCCTGACTACCCCCGATGGTTCCAGCAACGGAGGAAAGCATCTCTCCCGTTCAGCCGCCTTCGTCAAGACATACCGAGGTGTCTGCCGAGCGACTCACACGAGATTCCAGTCGTTTGCCGATGCAGTGTTACGTCGACACCTAGATCACGCGGTTTTGCAGGTAGTCGAGGTGTTTCGCGTTGTACACGATCCGGAC
>CAZEDI010000088.1:0-9132 GCA_964510865.1 uncultured Halobacteriales archaeon | reverse complement strand
CCGTGGCGTACGCGTCGTCGACGCTCGTCTCCATCGTCACATCGACGTCCACGATGTCGTCGTCGAATGCGCAACCGAGATCTTCGGCGAGGTCTCGGTTCGCGCCCGTCGCAAGGACGAGGTAGTCCGCGCTATAGGAGTCATTCTCGGTCTCCACGTGGAAATGATCCTCGTGAGCGTCTACAGCCGTCACCTCCTCTCCCATATGGATGTCAGCACCGAAGTGTTCGACCTGTCCGCGTGCGGTAGCGAGGAGTGCTGAGCCGTCAATACTCTCGATACCGAGGTAGTTGAAGAGGTGTGCGGAGTGAAGCCACGTCTTGTCCGTATCGAATACTGTCGTGTTCAGTCCGTTCTTCGCCAGGAACAGGGCGGCGGAGAGTCCAGCAGGGCCGCCCCCAACGACGATGACGTCTGTCATATCTATTGTACGATCCAATCGCACGTCGGATAAACCTAGCCTCACCGGAATCCTTCGCTCCGATCACGACTGTCTCGCTTCGAGCACCGTGCGGGCTCGTCGATGCCGGTACCGGAACAGTAGCTCCAGGACCGGCCGACTGAATCCCGTGACAGGCGCCATCGGGCGCTCAAGCGTGTACTCGACTCGATCCGTGATCCGTGTCCCCGAACCGATCGCACTGAACCGATGCGTGTGGTCCCATCGACGAACCGGTCCGTCGATCATCTGATCCCGAAAATGGGCCCTCCCGTCACCGTATTTTCGCTCGACGATTCGGGAGGTCCATGACTGCCGTGGGCCGATTCCGAACGGTCGAATCGAGAGGGACACCTCGGAACCGGCCTCAAGAACAGCTGGATTCGGGTCGCCCTCGGGCCCACTAACGAACTCGACTCGGAGGTTAAGCCAGTCCGGCGTGAGTGTCACCACTCCGTCGACGGTCGAATAAAAGTCCCAGACAGCTTCGAGCGGGGCGTCGATATCTGTCGATCGCTCGACTACCGTCATAGGTGATCGACGGGGCGTAGCGGGAAAATCCTTGCACCCATCATCCGACGGTGTGGACGCAGTTACGAGAACTGAACGGGCTTACCGAATCGATCGGCGAATGCGATCTCGGTGAGTGGTTTTCTGTCCTTCTTCCCTTGGACAGTCTCAACATCGAATGTCGGATAGCCGAACCCGAGAACGAGGGGGATTGCATAGTCGTCTGGTACCGCGAGGTAGTCACCCATCGCAGCCTCGTCATAGCCAGTGAACACGCACGAGCCGACGCCCGCCTCCCATGCGGCGAATTGCATGAAGTCCGCGGCACGAGCGGCGTCGATTTCGTGGTACTCGTACGATGGATCGGTCAGGATGACGACTGCAAAATCCGCGTCGGCAACCCACCCGCCCGTACTGCTGCGTTCGGCAAGCTGGTCGAGATCGCCCTGGTCGTCCACGAGGAGGAATCGCCAGTGCTGCAGGTTACGGCCGCTCGGCGCCAGTCTGCCTGCCTCGAGTATCGCATGGCGTGTCTCGTCGTCGACTTGTTCGGAGGCGTACTCGCGCACTTCGAGCCGTGTTCGGATTGCCTCGGTAACGTCCATACCTGCGGCATGGAGGGGAAGGTGATCAAATTGCGTATCAAGAGTATGATCCGCCGGGGTTCGAGTCCCCAGGTACGTTCTTTGTGGCGACTCACTTCAACCGCTCTTGTAAGACAGACGGGTGTGCGGCGGTAACTCCATCGACAGCACGGATCTTCTCGGCGATGACGTCCCCGAGGGCATCCCCGTCAACCGCTCGGACCTCCGCCATCAGCATGTGATCACCACTCGATGTATAGAGGCAATCGATCTCATCGATCGACTGTAAGGCACGAGTCGCCTCGACGTATCGCTCGGACTCGACCTCGATGCCCACGAGCGCGATCGTCTGGCCGGAAAGCTTCTTGGGATCGACCTCCGCCGAGTACCCGACGATGACACCATCCTCTTCCAGTTTGTTCACGTACTTTCGGACGGTCGGCTTGGAAACGCCGGCCCGCTCGGCGATCTGCGCATAGGACGCCTTCGCGTCTTCCTCGAGGGCATGGAGGACGCGGGCCTCGGTATCTTCGGTCGCCACAGTATCTCTTTCGCTCTCCGGCAAAAAAATCTTCCGAATAGAAAAACCGACCGGACTGGCTTACGCGTGACTGTCGATGAAGTCGAAGGACCGCTCCCACTCCGCGTCCTCGTCGAAGTATCGCTCGGCCAGAGGCTCCTCGGGGACATCACCCCGAGACTGCTTTTCCTGGTGGTAGGATGGGCGCTCGGAATCGACGTAGAATTTCCCGGTGAGCACCTCGCCTTCATAGAGTTTATTCTCCACTTCGTGCATCATTTCCCCGGCCTCGCGGCGATCCGTGACGTCGATGTCGTACTCGTCAGACTCATTGACGTCTGTGTAGGGAACATACTGCCTCGCGTCCTTGTTCCATGTGGGACACTGCGTGAGGAAGTCGATGTGGGCGAACCCATCGTGTTCCATCGCCTCTACCAGGATTTCCTTGGCCTGATTGGGGTTTACAGCCGCGGTCCGGGCGACGAACGAGGCACCGGATGTCAGCGCAAGGCTAAGTGGGCGGATCGGATCCTTGGCCGAACCATGTGGTTGTGTCTTCGACTCGTGGCCCTTTGGACTAGTCGGGGAGGTTTGGCCCTTCGTGAGCCCGAAGATTTCGTTGTTGAACACGATATAGGTCATATCGTGATTCTCGCGGGCCGTGTGCATGAAGTGGTTCCCCCCGATACCGTAGCCGTCACCATCGCCGCCGGCCGCGATAACCTCGATCCCGGGGTTCGCCAGCTTTGCGGCCCGAGCGACGGGGAGTGACCGGCCGTGAATGGTGTGGAAGCCGTACGAGTCGAAGTAGCTGTTTAGCTTCCCGGAACACCCTATACCGGTACACAGGAGGACCTCGTCGGGGTTCCGACCGACCTCGGGCATAGCTTGCTTCAGCGCCTTGAGGACACCGAAGTCACCACATCCAGGACACCACGTCGCCTGGGGCTCGATACCTGGCGTGAACTCGTCTGCGTCGAGTTCGCGCTCGTCACCAATTGCGTTGAACGCACTCATTGTTAATCACCTGCCGCGGGCTCCATCCGCGTATTGAACTGTGGTTGGGTGTCGATGCGGCCGTCGATGCGAGTTTCGAACGCGTCGACGACCTCTGCTGGTTCGAACGGGTTTCCTTCGTACTTGAGGAGGCTATAGAGATTGTCACCGTAGCGACCGAGGTGTTTCTGGACGTGTCCACGGAACTGGCCAGTCGCGTTCATCTCGACGACCAACGCTTCGTCGACACTCTCGAGGAATGCCTCGAGCTCGGCTTCGGGGAAGGGCACCATTTCCGCGACTGAGAGGGCCTTCACGCTCGCACCGTCAGCGGTGAGCCGGTCGACCGCTTCGGCGACGGTCCCTTGCTGGCTGCCCCAGGTCAGGATGCCGTAATCCGCGTCCTCGGGGCCGTAATAGGTGTTCGTCGTCACGTCGTCGCGATCGTTCAAGGCCTGCCGGATCGCGGCGAGCTTCTGGAATCGCCGATCGACCTGGATCTTCCGGTTGTCCGGGTCCTCGCTGATGTGGCCCGCTGGGTTGTGTTCATTACCCGTCACGAGGTGGCGTCCGCCTTTCTGGCCGGGCACCGACCGGGGTGCGACGCCGTCTTCCGCTTCGTAGACGAAGCGGTTGAACTTCCCCGACGGATGGTGGGGCGAGTCGGCGATTTCCGCTTCAGTGAGCGTCCCGGGCTGGCTCGGGTCGGGCTCACGATCGAAGAAGCTCTTCGGGACGTTCCGGAACTCTCCACCCAGCTTTTGGTCATACAGCAGGATGACCGGTACGTTGTACCCATACGCCAACTCGAATGCGAGCCGGGACTGTTCGTAGGCTTCCTGTTGGTCACCCGGTGCGAGGACGACTCGAGTTGAGTCTCCCTGACTCGTATACATGACATGCTCCAGGTCAGCCTGTTCGGGTTTGGTCGGCATCCCCGTCGAGGGACCCGCCCGTTGTGCTTCGAGGAGGACAAGTGGTTCCTCGACCATTTCTGCGAGGCCGAGTGGCTCTGACATAAGCGCGAACCCGCCGCCCGAGGATCCCGACATCGCCTTTACTCCCGTGTGGGAGGCGCCGATCGCCAGTGCCGCCGCCGCGATTTCGTCCTCCACTTGTTCCGAGATGCCGCCCACTTCCGGGAGGAGTTGGGTCATGATCGTGTACGCGTCCGTCCAGGGCGTCATCGGATATCCCGCGATGAACCGACACCCCGAATCGATGGCCCCATACGCGATCCCGTGACTGCCATTGATCAACACTTGCTCCTCTTCGTGCTCTCCAGTGGGGATGGAGATGTCTGGCGCGTCCGGATCGAACTCGTTTTGGATCACTTCGATGGCCTCGTCGATGACGGTGAAGTTCTGCTGGACGATCTCGTCGCCCTTCTTCTTGAGATTCTCCTCGACGAGTTCCTTGATGGGATCGGTGTCCATCCCGATGATGACGCACGTCGCGGCGATGCCTGCGACGTTCCGCATCACCTCGCGACCGTGCTCGCGGGCAATGCCGCGGAGGTCCATGGGGTAGACGTGCCAGTTGTTCTCTTCGACGCGCTCGTCGAAGTTCTCGACGTCGTCGATGTCGATCAACCCCTGGTCGTAGATGATCACACCACCCTCTCGGAGATCGTCGAGGTTCTCCGTGAGCGGCTTCACCTCCTCGTTCCCGTAGTAGGCGTTCTCGTCCTGTTGACTACGGGCGAACGAGTCGCCGAGTGCCAGCAGGAAATTATAGCCATCACCGCGCGACCTGACCGGGTCATCCGAGGCACGGATCTCTGTGTACGTGTGCCCACCACGAATCCGAGAGGGGTAATGGCGATGGGTGAAAACGTGGAGACCCGACCGCATCAGCGCCGTCGCGAACGCCTGGCTATTCGAGTCGATTCCGTCTCCGGAACCACCCGCAATTCGCCAGATGAGTTCGTCTTCTGTCATGGGAAATCGTGGCCCGAAGGCCAACTGGGTGGACATTGGGGATGACGAAACTAAGTCTTTGCTATCGGTTGACATACATTGATCGTGAAGAATGCCGAGACTGCGAAACGGTGTTCGGATTTGAGAGAAAGGGGTTCAGCCTCGTCGGAGGGGGATTCACGGTGTGATGTCACTATGAGTGAATCGTGCGTGACAGCATCTTATCATATGTATCTGATAGGAATTTGCCCAGCTAGTACTTCCGGATCGCGTCTCGGATCCTCGGCTACGTAGTATCCTCTCAAGCCTGACGATTGCGACCGTGATACGCGCTCAGCCCATCTTCCTATCGAGACGCAGGACGGCGGGGAGAAGGAGCACAGCCAGGAGCATCTCGAGGAGACCCACCGAGACGAATGCTTCGTAGAAGCCGTACGTGTCAGCGATGACCCCCCCACCGACGATCCCGACAAGGAATCCCAAGCTCCCGAAGATGTTGAACCCACCCATTGCGGTCCCACGTTCCGTCGACGCTGCGAGGTCCGTGACGAGGGCCATCGTCGCTGGTGCCATGAGCGCTCCGACGACACCGACGAGAACCATGAACCCCCGTGCAACATCTACGTCCGGCGCGAGCCCTACCCCAATGACCATCACTCCATAGAGGAACGATCCTCCGACGACCGGAATTGTTCGTCCAATTCGATCGGAGAGGACGCCGAAGGGATACTGGAGCAGGGCGAACGGCGCGAAGAACAGCGCGAGTGCAATGCCGGTTGCAGCCGCGTCGAGCTGGAAGACCGTTCGGAAGTAGAGTGTGCCCACCAACGCGAAAAATCCGGCCGACAGTCGGTCGATGAATCCGAACGCGTACGGAACCCCGAGCGCTGGGGTTTCGACGAGGCCGACGAGGACGTCCCTGATCCGCTCTCGATCGGACCCCGGTGGTCGATCGGTCACCACTACCGCCAGGAGTCCCGCAACGAGAAGGACACCGCTGGCCACGTACAGCGGCAACAATGGTTCGATCGTCGTGATCCGCCCGCCGACGGGCGCGCCAGTCGCGGTTCCGAGGCCAATCGCAATCCCCGCCGCACCCATGTTCCGGCCATGGCCCCCTGGCAGATCCATGAGCATGGTCAGCGCCAGGGAAAACGCCCCGATCGTGGCCGCTCCTTGAAGCGCTCGGAGCACGAGAACACCCATGAACGAACTGGAAATCCCGAATGGGGACGTGGCAAGGGCGAGATACCCGAGCGCGCCACCAGCTGCACTTACCAGAATAAACGGGGTGCGGCGGCCGGTCGCATCACTGACCGCTCCCCAGAGACTTGCGAATACAATGAAAGCGGCAAATTCGGCGGCGAGGAACAACATGCTCGCATCGAGGGTTGTTGTCGCTCCGAGCGCAGCAACGAGATCGGGGACTCCCGGGTACAGTAGTACCTGGGCAAACAGGACGGCAAACACCACCCCTGCGAGGAGGATACGGTCACGAGAGACATCTCCCTCTCTGGTCGCAGCTGCCAGTGGATGGGGGAATCGTCGTGTGCACATCCTCGATCCGAGTCGTGTCGACCGACGAACGGAACTGGCAAAAGTGCATAGTGTCCCCGGTGACGTGTTTGTCCCTTCCACACGTTGGACGATCCTCACGCTCTCGATGAAGTAGGCTACATCTCGATGGACTCCCGATCGCTGGCCTGAACACGGTGTCGTCCTTTCGTACGGATTATCGTGATTTGTGCGGTTCAGCGTCCGGTGAATCGGTCTGGGGGACGTCAGGGTCCTCGACCGATTCGGAATGCTCACGACGGGCGACGATCCCGACGTTATTCGCCACGTTTTCGGTCACGGTCTTGAACGCGTCACCGACCTCGGACTCACTGAGGACCACGGGGCCATCGTCCGACCGCTCCCTGACTCGGGGATCGAGCGGGATCGACCCCAGGAACGGCATGTCGACGTCAGCAGCGAAGGCCTCTCCACCACCTGCGCCAAAAATGGCGTGTTCGCTGCCACAGTCCGGACAGCGGAAGGTGCTCATATTCTCGATAATTCCTAGGACTGGCGTCTCATGGCGACCAAACATACGCAGCCCCTTTCGAGCGTCATCGACCGCGACGTCCTGGGGAGTCGTGACGATGACAGCACCTGCCAGAGGCACGGTCTGGAGGAGGGTGAGTTGGGTGTCCCCAGTTCCCGGCGGTAAGTCGACGATCATGTAGTCAAGCGACCCCCACTCCACATCCTCGATAAGCTGGGTGAGGACTTTGTGTACCATCGGCCCCCGCCAGATGACCGGATCGTCCTTCCCGACGAGGAAGTCCATGCTCATCAGCTTCACCCCGAACTGTTCGGGCGGAATGATCGTCTCCTCTCGTGTTGTGCTTGGTACGTCCGTCGCGTCTACCATCCGTGGGACGTTCGGCCCGTAGACGTCCGCGTCGAACAGCCCGACGCGAGCACCGAGTGCAGAGAGACCTGCAGCGAGGTTGACGGCGACAGTGGACTTACCGACGCCGCCTTTTCCCGAGGCAACGGCGATCACGTTCTTCACATCCGGCAGCACCTCTTTCTCGTCCCGATCGACGCGGGCCGACAAGTCTGCAGTGAGGCCAGCGTCACTAAGCACGTCACGGACAGTGTCGGCAATGCCGGTCTCTGTGGGCGCGTACGGTGCACCCAACGCGAGTGAGATCCGCGCCGTATCGTCCTCTACGTCGACGGAGTTGATGAGACCGAGGGAGACGAGGTCATCACCGAGGTCGGGATCCGTGACCTGGCGAAGGAGATCGTAGACGTCGGATTCATCCATACCAGCGGTAGCCCAAGCCCGAGAATAAGGCTTGTGACGGCTCCGCCGACCGCGCCTTTATCCCCTCCGAGTCGTAATGTCGGCTCGTGCTCACCGATCGGTTCGGGCGGAATCTGACGGGGATCCGCGTTTCACTGACCGATCGGTGTAATTTCGACTGTGTCTACTGTCACAACGAGGGGTTGGGCGACACCCGGGGACCGATGGAACCCCGCGAAAACGAGCTCTCGACCGACGAGGTCGTCCGTGTGCTCGAGGTGGCGGCCGAGCACGATGTGACAGCGGTGAAACTCACTGGCGGCGAACCAATGCTACGGGATGATCTCGAGGAGATCGTGCGACGGGCCCCATCCGTCATGGAGGTCTCGATGACGACCAACGGGACGTTCCTCCCTGGACGTGCGAATGGACTTGCCGACGCCGGTCTGGATCGGGTAAACATCTCCCAGGACGCGCTCGATCCCGACGACTTCGCCAAGCTCACGAAGTCAGGTGCGTACGATCGCGTCCTCGAAGGGGTTGAGGCGGCTGTGGACGCGGGTCTGGCGCCCGTGAAACTGAACATGGTCGTCTTCGAGCTGACCGCAGGATACGTCCCCGAGATGGTCGATCACGTCGCGGCGAACGACGGGCTTCAGCTCCAACTGATCGAGTACATGCCAGAGCTTGCAGGCCACCCGGAGTGGGCAATCGATATCACGCGTGTTCACGAGTGGCTCGAAGAAAAGGCGGACGAGGTCGAGAACCGTGAGATGCACGCCCGATCTCGGTACTGGATCGACGGTGGGATGGTCGAGGTCGTCGATCCTGTCGGGAACGAGGAGTTTTGTGCGAATTGTCACCGCGTGCGGGTCACCCACGATGGCTATCTCAAGGGCTGTCTCAATCGAAACGACGACCTTCGATCCTTGGGGGATCGCTCCCGATCGGCCATCGATGCGGCACTCCGGGAGACGGTGGCAGAACGGGTTCCATACTACGGCGAATACATGATCCGCGATGAGGAAGGTGACTGGATGCGAAACGATACCTACCGAGACGTCACAGGCGACCGTGCGCCGTACCAGTACGAACGGGTGGACGATACCGAGGATGCGAGCCTGGCTTTGGACGACTGAGTACGGGATCGACGAGCGTTGCCATACCCAATGACACGGTCACCCTCCATGGGGCCGCCTGCCGCGCTCTGGGGGGCTTTCGTGGGAGTTAAGTAGGGGAGACGGATACGAAAGAGTGCGATACACTGTAGGGGCGGATGCCCCGAGTCCACGAGGGCGCATGTGATAGGCGCGTCGTGGTAGCCAAGTCTGGCCCAAGGCGCAGGGTTGCTAACTCTGTGGCGCAAG
>CAZEDI010000087.1:0-9311 GCA_964510865.1 uncultured Halobacteriales archaeon | reverse complement strand
TCGACGAAGCGCTCCTGGAGATACCGACCGGGGTCCTCGGGTCGTCCTTCACGGAAGGGGAGGAATCCACCCTTGGTGGCGATGATCACCTCGTCTCGGGACACATCTGCCCCGCGAAGGGCGACCCCCACGACCCGTTCGGATCGCTCACCACGGTAGTTGATCGCGGTGTCCAGGTGGTTCGTCCCGGATTCGAGTCCGAGGGTGATGGCGTCTGTGTACCGTTGGTCCTCGGCGTCCGACGGCTCACCGAGATACGTTCCGAGTCCGATACTCGCGGTGACACCAGGGGCGAATCGCCGGAAGAAGGTCCGACCGAATACCTCCGTGAACCGATGGTAGTACGTCCAGGTGCCGGTACGCGTCGCCATTCGGCTTATCCGCTCCAGCGACGGCTCACACGTCACCCTCCATACCGTCGAAGAGCCGCTCGATGAAATCCTCCCGCGACATCCCACCACGGGGTCCAAGCCCTTCGAGATGAGCCTTCGAAATCTGGCCACCCCCCATGCGGGCGTGCCCACCTGCGCCCGACATAGGGATGTCATCGACGAGTGATTCGAGAAGGTCCCCCATGTGAATACGGTCGTCACGGGATCGGCCCGAGAGATGGATCGTCTCCTCGTCATCACCGAAGACGACCACAGCTGTCAGTCCCTCCAGCCGGAGGAGTTCATCGGCTGCTTGTGAAATGGCGTCGACGTTACCGACGGTCTCGACGTCACTGACTGCAAAGGGACCGCGAACATCCCGCTCTCGAATCGCGCGCGAGATGGTGTCCAGCACGTCTGCATCTACGGGGGGATTCGCCACCCTGTCCAGCCTGTCCGCGTCGATTCCCGCATAGAGGTACTCACTCGCGTCGAACTCCGCGGGAGAACAGCCGCGTGTGAGATTCGAGGTATCCGTGAGAACCCCATACATCAGCGCGGTAGCGATGCGCTGTGGCATGACAGCGTCGGAAATCCCGTTTCCGTCGGTTTCCATCAGCGGATCGAGCCCGAGTTCGTCGAAATATTCCGCGATGACGCTCGCGCACGCGCCGTATTCGGGACGGATGTCGGTGAACGCCCGACCGGTCCCGCTCTCGGGGTGGTGATCGACAACGGCCACGGGTGAGACGGCTTCACAGCCCTGGAATCCCCGTGGTTCGTTGTGGTCGACAAGGATGACCGCATCCGCCGCGAGGTCCTCGGCGTCAGTTATCGCATCTGCGTCGAGGTCGAGAACAGTCCGAAACGCCCGGTTTTCCTGATGTCGGATCTGCCCGGGGTATTGGATCGTTGCCGCCGTCCCGAATTGTTCGGCGAGATGCGTGACGCCCATCGCCGCAGCCATGGCGTCCGGATCCGGGTTCGGATGGGTGAGGACTGCCACCTCCTCATACGACCCGAGAAGCCGTGCGAATCGTTGGCCCGGCGTCCGTCGGAATCGCCGGAGGAGAAACCCGGCTAGAACAGCGAGAAGCAGTAGCACACCCACGGTACCCGCGAGAACGACGGGGTCGTCCAGCGGGGCCGGTAAATTGGCCGCGAGTTCTCTGGCGAGCGACCCCGGTGCGGGGGACATACCCCCGACTGTGTGTGTCGGAGGGTAAGAATCTTCTCTCATCCGACTCCAGCAGATCCACCGCGTTTTCCCGGACCATACTCCAGAACCGCATCAGGTGTTACGCGGCGAGTGCAGCCCGCAACGCCGCGTACTCGCCGAGTGTCATGGGATGTCGGCCCTCGACCTTCGCCTGGATCTCCGTCGGATCGAGGTCTGCCTCGAGCGTCGCGGCGAGTCGGTCGACGTCCATGACAGCCGTCGTCATCGCGAGGAGGAGTTCGTCGCGCACCGCTGTCTGGAGGTCCTGCGGATCTCGGCCGACGAGACCGAGCAATTCCACGGCATCGGCGAGTGTGATCGCCGCGACCACTTCGTGGTCACCGACCTCGATGGCGTCGACCTCAGCAGCTGACAAGTCGGTCTCAGAAATCGCCCGCTCGTGGCCCACCTCGGAGAGGGCAGATGCGAGTTCCACCCGGTACCGCTCGAGGAGGTCATCCACCTCCTCGTCGGGTGCAGGTGGCTCGAGCAGCGTCACAACGCCTCCTGGTAGGCAGCCAGTGTGGCCTCCACGTCCTCCTCGGTATGGGCGTGACAGAGGAATTGGGATTCCTTCTGATTCGCGGGGAGCAGGATGCCGTGTTCCTTCATGGCGGGACGGAAAAGTCGCTCCCACCGATCGGTGGCAGCGGCCTCGACGTCCGAGGCACTTCGGACCGTTCTTCCCTGTCTCGTGAAGATCACCTTGAACAGCGAGTCAGTGCCGACGACGGTGTACGATGGGGCCCGATCAGCGACGACGTCACGGAGCCCGGATCGTAGCTGTTCACCGAGCGAGTTTACGTGGTCGTGAACGTCGTGCTCGGCGGCGTACTCCAGGGTAGCGAGTCCGGCGGCCATCGTCACCGGGTGACCGGAGAACGTCCCCGACTGGAACACGTCACCAGCCGGTGTGAACGATTCGAGGATCTCCGCACGACCCCCGATCGCGCCGACGGGGAACCCACCCCCGACGATCTTGCCGAACGTCGTCACGTCAGGATCGATGCCCAGCTTCCCTTGGGCACACGCGAGACCGCCGACGCGGAACCCGGTGATGACCTCGTCGAAAATCAGGAGCGACCCGTAGTCGTCACAGAGGTCACGCAGTCTTTCGTGAAAGCCCGAAACGGGTTCGACGATCCCGGCATTGCCGAGGATCGGTTCCGTGAGCACCGCTGCGATGTCATCGCCGTGCTCTTCGAACACGTCGGACACGGTCTCCTCGTCGTTGAAGGGGACCGGGATGGTGTGCGCTGCGAACGCCTCTGGGATCCCTGGCGTGCTGGGTGTCGCCCCCTCCGGACCACCTTCGACCAGGGTAGACTCCTGGGCGCCGTGATAGCCCCCTTGCATAATCACGATCGTATCCCGACCAGTGTAAGCGCGGGCTAGACGGACGGCCGAAACGGTCGCCTCCGTCCCGGAGTTCACGAACCGAATGACGTCGACCGAGGGAACGTGTCGGGTGACGAACTCCGCGAGTTCCACCTCGACTTCAGTCGGCATCCCGTACATCGGGCCATCGCTCATCGTGGACTGGACGGCAGCACGCACCGTTTCCGGCATGTCGTGGCCGAGTAAGAGCGGGCCGTACCCTTGGACGAAGTCGAGGTACCTGTTGCCATCGACGTCGATCACGTGCCCCCCATCGCCTCCCGCGACGAACGCCGGATACGGCAGTGTCGCTCGCACGGAGGAATTGACGCCCCCCGGGAGGACGGAGAGCGCCCGATCGTACAGCGCTCGCGATCGTTGCTCGTTCATGTCGGGTGGTGAGAGAGGGGCGACAATAGGCGTGACGGGATGTACCCGATCCCCGACCGTCCGTCAGTTCTGGGATTCTTCGGCGGCAGCACCCTCAGTGGCGTCGAACAGCGACTCGATGTCGGGCTCCCCCTCGAGTGACGGATCGAAGAGGTCGATCGCCGTTGCGATCGTCTCCCAGTCGTCTTCGGCAGCCGCGTCGCGAAGACTCTTGGTCGGTACTGCAAGAAGCTGTGACACGAGAGAATCCGCGAGTGATTCGATGATTTCGCGCTGCTCGTCGGTGAGTTCACCGTCCAACTTTGCGAGGGCGTGGGTGAGCTGTGCCTCCTTCATTCGCTCGCCACCCCGGTGCATTGCTGCGACGACTGCATCAGCGCGTGCGCGTTTGAACTGCTCAAGGAGGAGGTCGAACTCCTCGTCCACGATAGACTCTACCTCGTACGCTGCGTCGCGGCGGTCTTGGTGGGTAGCCGCCGTTACCGTTCGGAGGTCTTCGAGGTCGTAGACGTCGACGTCCTCGACAGCGCGGACGTCTCGGGCAACGTCGCGTGGTTGGGCGAGATCGATGAGCAGGGTCTCGCCCACAGTGCTCACAAGGTCGGCATCGATCACCGGTTCCTGGCTCCCTGTCGTGGAGACGACCAGGTCAGCACTGGAGAGCAAGTGAGGGAGGGAATCCAGGTCATCGGCCTCCGCAGGCCCGTCGAGCTGTGCCACGAGATCGTCAGCGTGCTGTCGAGATCGATTGACCACCGTCACCCGATCGATCGAATCCGGGAGGGCAGTCGCGACCGTCGTCGCCATGTCGCCTGCCCCGACAATCACAGCCGATCCCCCATCCAGGGTTGCCTCACGGCGGGCGAGATCGATGGCTGCACTGCCGAGCGAGACAATACCCTCGTTGATCGCGGTTTCAGTGCGTGCCCGCTCGCCGACGTGGATCGCTTTCAGGAACACGGGTTCGAGGACATTCCCGAGGGCGCCACGGTCTACCCCTTCGTTGTATACGGTTCGAACTTGCCCTAGAACCTCGTCTTCACCCAGAACCTGGGACTCGAGGCCGGCGGCCACGCGGAGAAGGTGTCGCAGACTTTCGGTGTGATTCATCCGAACGACAGCGTCCGCAGAGAGTGCAGGGAAATCCGTGAGTGCTTCCCGCCCGGCTTCCGCGGACGCGGTCACCACGTACTCCTCGACACGGTTGCATGTCTGGAGGACGGTCGCCTCTTCGACGTCATCGATCGCAAGGAGTTCATCGACTCGTGCGTGGGGGTCTGCGTAACTCGCGGTTTCGAGATCGTCGAGCGTTCCGCTGTGGTGCGTGACCCGGACGCCGGAGATGACGAAGGCGTCCGTCACGCCTCGATCCCCCCGAGTACGTTTCCGCGAACGGCGGTCTGCGCTCCCATTCGTTGGCGGGGCTAACACAGGCGGGCGTTAAACATTACCGGATTCGGCGGAACAGGAGAAACCGATTCAGACGAGGCTCCCACCGTCAAACTCGCCCGCGTCGTACTCGATCTCCATGAGGTCGAGTACCGTCGGAGCAATATCATAGAGATCGACGTCTGCATCGATCGTGACCGCGGGATCGTCAACAAACAGAGACGCGTTGTCGAAGGAGTGCATCCCATTCCGTGCACCCTTATCGAACACGTCGTCGTTGCCCTTGAACCCGGCTTTCAGATCGAACCCATCGGTCGGGATCGCCACGAGGTCCGGCGCGATGTCGTCGTGGTCACCGTCAAACGCGTCCTCCTTCATGACAATCCGATCAACAACGGGCGTCCCATTCGGGCCGCGGAGGTCCCGGAGTGCCTCGGCGAGCTCCTCCCTCGTCGCGTCGTATTCGTCCTGGGGCACGCTTCCACGTGGTTCGCGGCCCTCGAGGTTGACGTAGAATCGCCCGGGGATGAGCGCGTACGCCCGAGTCTCGTCCGAGATGTCGGTGAGTGCCTCGTGCTCCTCGCCCTGGAAGGAGAGCCATCCCTCCTGGCGCAGCCATTCGTTGGCGTGAAACTCGTAGTCGACGGACGTGAAACCGTGGTCCGATGCCACGATGAGCGTAACGTCGTCCGCCAGGGCATCCCGCAACTGTCCGACGTATTGATCGACCTTCCGATAGAAGTCGATGAATTCCTCGTAGTACTCGCCCTCCGTTTCGTAGTCTTCGAAGAGGAAGTGATTGACGCGATCAGTGGCCATGAACACCCCGAAGAAGAGGTCCCAGTCGTCCTCCTCGATGTAGCGTTCGAAGGCTGCCTGACGTGCATCCATGGTCTCGTGAGCGTCGTCGACGAACGCCGACTTGTCCTCGTGACCCAGACTTGCGTTGACGTCGATGCGGTAGCCAATCGACTGGAGATACTCCCTGAAGTCGTCGGGCACCGCAGATTTTTCGAGCCCCGGTGAGAGGAATCCCGAAACCATCCGCTGGACGTTGCGCTGGGGTGGAAAAGTCACGACGACGTTCATAACCGTCGCCTCCCGCCCGGCTTCGTGGACCCGATCCCAGAGACGATCAGTCTGGACGTCCCGACCCATCGGCACGTACGTCTCGTAGGAGCCCACCTCCCGATCCTGGAAGCCGTAGACACCTGTCGCTCCGGGGTTCTTTCCGGAGGTCAGAGACGGCCAACAGGCACTCGACTCCGGCGGGACGATACTATCGATAGAGCTCGCGGATCCCTCCTCGGCGAGCGCTGTGAGATTCGGAAAGATGTCGGGGTTGTCATCGACGAGCGAATAGGGAACCCCGTCTATGCCCACGAAGGCGACACGGGGGCCGTCGTCGCCACGAAGACGGTCGAACAGTCCCATGGGTCCCCTTTCCCCGAGGCATACAAGAACCTTCAGTTTCGGGGCGAATGCCGCCGTTGCCTACGAGCAGGAAATCAAAGGCTACCGCGTCTCACAACGATGTGTTATTGGTCCGTGTCGTCTCGTCCTGACGACACGTCCTCCAGGTCGTCATCCTCCGAGGGCTCGTAGTTTGTGGGAACCGTTGTCACGTGATCGATCCCGATTGCGGGCGGTGATGCGGCCATCGCACTTGACTAGAGGGATGCTGCATACAAGAAATTACCCATGCTCATAACACATGGAAACAGTGGAGACACATGCACGCTGTGCATGGGGGAGGGCGTCGGTGGGCGCCAGCGAGGGTGAACGACAGATCCCCCCGAACAGGCGAGGGATTAGCGGACTCGTTTGCGTGCGATTGCCCGGTCGGACTTGATCCAACCGGTCTTTTCAGTACGGTCGAATATGACCAAGGCCGACTCGTGTTCGAAGGCGACGTAGCGGTCGGACACGGGTGGTGGGCCGGATTCCGACTCCACGTCAAGAGAATCCCATTGTTCGTTCACGGTGATTACCTCGGGGTACTCCATCCTATGCCTTCCCCGGGAATATAACGAGGAGATCGTCACGGCGAATTCACGCAGCTTTCGTCCAGTTTCGTTCCGTTCGATCGCATAGCAACCGACTAAGCGGTGGTGATGTCTCGCTCGCGAGTCACGTTCACCCGTCCACTCGAAATGACGGCGAGTGGATGGTCGTCGGTGGTTCGGTAGCTCAGGCAAAGTGTTCGCCGTACAGCGATTGTGCGTGTTCGATTGCCTCGTGAGCTGCCGCCTTGTCTTCCCATCCCAGTGTCTCGGTCTGCTTACCCGCCTCGAGATTCTTGTACGTCTCGAAGAATTCGGAAATCTCGTCCATCGTCTGTGCCGAGAGATCGTGAACGTCCTGGACGTGATCGTACCTCGGGTCCTCGGTTGGAACGGCGATGACTTTGTCGTCCTGTTCACCGTCGTCGTCCATGCGCATGAGGGCGACGGGGCGGGCCTCGATGACACAGCCGGGGAACGTCTGATCCTCGAGAAGGACGAGCACGTCGAACGGGTCCTCGTCATCATAGTACGAGCGGGGGATGAAGCCGTAGTCGGAGGGATAGTGGACGTTCGAGTGAAGCACACGATCAAGGACGACACCTGGAATGTCCTTGTCGTACTCGTATTTGTTTCGCTCGCCCTTCAGACATTCGACGACAGCGTAGATCTCCTCGGGCGGGTTCGGTCCAGTCTCCAGGTCTTCCCAGAGGTTCGTCCCTGCCATATGTCCGGGTGTGAGCGAGGGGAGGAAAGGCGTTGCCATCTCTGCGCGCGGCACCGTCCCTCCCGAGCTACTCGAGCGTGGGAGGCGGTTCTTGCCCTGCGACCTCGAAAACCAGACGAAGCGAGGTTTTCACGACCGCACGTTGTTCGTCCGTAGGGAACGCGTTCCGCGGATAATACTCCTCGAGAAACTCGCATACCTCCGCATCGGTTGCCGAGCCGACGTGCCGGACGTAGTGGTTGCCCATGAAGTCAGCGAAGGCATTCGCGTTGGCTGCGTGTACCTCGCCAGCGTCCCCGCGCACTCGCGCGACGATGTTGCGATTGTGTGAATTGACGCGATCGTACGTGTTCGCGTCCCCGATTCCCGAAATCGTTCGCTCGATTGCCCGGTCAGTATCTTCGATCGCATCGAACTGAACGGTCCCGTTTACCATCCACTCAGCGGGGTAGAGAACGAGCACGTCCCTCGCTTCCTCTTCTCGGATGCGGGTACGGAAGCCGTGTTCGGCGACGCGTTCCTCGCGATCGGCCCGATATGCCTCGGCTTCTGCCTCGTCGACTGCACGGCGAGCTAAGCGTGTTAGCCGCACAGCTTCTTCGACTACCCCGTTCGGGACGTCCTCACTCGTATCCGCCGAATCTGCATCACCGGCGTGATCGTCGAGTCGGCGGCGGGTTTTCCGCCCGCTGTCGTTCGGTCCGTCAGGCATCGAGTGCGTCGTTCGCAAGTTCGTCGGCGCGCGCGTTTAGCTCCCTCGGAACGTGGGTGAGTTCCCAGGTGTCGAATGATTCGAGGAATTCGTGAACACGGACGCGTCGTTCACGGAGTTCTGGGTCGTTCACATCCCACTCACCGCGGACCTGTTTGAGGATGAGTTCCGAGTCCCCCCGCACGTGGACCTCGTCGTAGCCATACTGGCTCGCTGCCTCGAGGCCATGGATCAACGCCTCGTACTCCGCGCGATTGTTGGTTGCGTGACCGATGGTCTCCCCTCCTTCGGCAACGATTCCATCGTCAGAGACGAGAACCCACCCGACTGCAGCCGGTCCTGGATTCCCCCGGCAGGCGCCATCGAAGTATACGTGGACTCGGCCACCCCCCTCCCGGATGACGGCCTCGATGTCGACTGGTCGCGAGCCCTGTACGACTATCTTCCCATCGTAAGCGACCGCAGTTGCCTCGCCGAGAGCAGCGCGCCATCGCTCGTGTTCGGTGTTACCAGATTCGACCGTCGCACCCGCCTCTTCGAGCCGCTGTCTGGCGATTTCGACGTCACACTCGACGACAGGCATCGTGTTCGTGGTCGGCTCGACCCCCCTAAACCTTTTGTGTTCCCTCGGTAATGAATGACGTGTGTCAGACACGATATCTCGTCTCCGTCTCCCGATTCCGGATATGACGGGTTCCTGATATGGATAGCCGCGGCGAAGGGTTTAAGCATGGGGATGCTGCTACTATAAAAGTGCGATGACACGGTCTACCCGCCAGCGGGAGCGAGAGCAGGAGGAGGAAGCCGACGAAAGCGAGGGGGTCCGGGCCTGTCCCGAGTGTGGATCCGACAATCTGGTCAAGAGCTCCGACCGGGCGGAACTCGTCTGCGACGACTGTGGCCTCGTCGTGGAGGAGGAGCAGATCGACCCCGGTCCGGAGTGGCGGGCGTTCAACCACCAGGAGCGCCAGCAGAAGTCCCGCGTGGGGGCCCCCACGACCCAGACGATGCACGACAAGGGGCTGACGACGACCATCGACTGGAAGGACAAGGACGCCTACGGCCGGTCGATCTCCTCGAAGAAGCGCAGCCAGATGCACCGGCTGCGCAAGTGGCAGGAGCG
>CAZEDI010000086.1:5841-9359 GCA_964510865.1 uncultured Halobacteriales archaeon | reverse complement strand
GGATGAACTCGGAGGGCATGGGCCAGTTCGAGCACACGCTCATCATCGCCGAGGAAGGATCTGAAGTCCACTACATCGAGGGCTGCAGCGCGCCGAAGTACTCGAGTTTCAATCTCCACTCCGGTGGCGTCGAGGTGTTTGTCGGTGAGGATGCTCACGTTCAGTACTCGACCGTACAGAACTGGTCGAAGAATACCTACAACCTCAACACCAAGCGTGCAATTGTCGAGAAAGGCGGAACGATGGAGTGGGTCTCGGGTTCGATGGGCTCGAAGGCCACGATGCTCTACCCGGCGTCGATCCTCAAAGGTCGCGGAGCCACGGACAATCACATCACTATCGCGTTCGCTGGTGAAGGCCAGGACATTGACACCGGTGCAAAGGTCTACCACAACGCTCCAAACACCAAGTCCACCATCGAATCGAAGTCCATCTCCAAGGACGGCGGTCGCACGAACTACCGCGGTCTCGTCCATATCGCCGATGGGGCGGAGAACTCGTCGACGTCTGTCGAGTGTGACGCACTGATGTTCGACAACGAGTCTACGTCGGACACCATGCCGTACATGGAGATCAACGAGTCGAAGGTCGACGTCGCCCACGAGGCGACGGTGGGCAAGATCGGCGACGAGGACGTCTTCTACCTCCAGTCGCGGGGGCTGGATGATGACGATGCAAAGCAGATGATCGTCGCCGGGTTCATCGAACCCATCACGGAGGAACTGCCGATCGAATACGCCGTCGAGCTCAACCGCCTGATCGAGCTCGAGATGGAGGGGAGCCTCGGGTAAGCATGAGCACGCAGGTCACATCACACCTTTCGGAAGAGGTCGTTCGACAGATCAGCGAGGAACGAAACGAGCCAGAGTGGCTTCTCGAGACTCGGCTGTCGGCGCTGGCTGCGCTCGACGATCTGGCCTTCCCCGACGTCATTCGAACACCTGGTCGGACGTGGACGAATCTCGATTCGCTGGACTTCGAAGCGCTCGTCGATCCGCTTGAGCAGGCCGAGCAGAAGGAACAGGTCGGTCCCGACGAGGTCAGCGTGCTGTCGTTTCAGGAGGCTCTCTCCGAACAGGGAGACCTCGTCCGCGAACACTTCGGGAGCGTTGTCGATCCCCAGGAGAACCGCCTGACTGCTCTCTCGACCGCGCTGTTCACGACCGGTACGGTAGTCCATGTCCCAGCAGGTATCGATGCGGAGGACGTGACGATTCGGACGACGATGAACGCACGATCGCTGTTTAACTACACACTCGTCGTCACGGAGAAGAACTCGGCCGTCACGATCCTCGAACGGCAGACGACTGACGAGTCGGTCGAGGGCGATCGGTACTACTCCGGGATCGTCGAAGTCGTCGGTGGTGAGAACGCCTTCACTCAGTATGGCTCACTCCAAAACCTTTCGCAGGATACCTACAATTACACGCTCAAGCGAGGTACTGCGGACACCTACTCGACGGTTAACTTCATCGAGGGCAACCTCGGATCTCGGTTGACGAAAACCACTGTGGGCACGGAACTCAATGGCAACGGTGCGGAAACGAAGATCGTCGGGGCGTTCTTCGGTCACGAGGACCAGCACTTCGATTTGGATTCGCGAGTGTGGCACGTCGATGAGAACACGACGGCAGACCTCGTTACCCGGGGTGTCATCGATGACCAGGCTAGATCGGTCTACGAAGGAACGCAGAACGTTGGACAGGACGCGTGGAATACCTCGTCGTACCAGCGTGAGAACACCCTTATGCTCTCTGATGAGTCGGAGGCCGATGCCTCTCCGAAACTAATCATCAATAACCACGATACCGAGGCGTCCCACTCGGCCACTGTCGGGCAGATTGACGCCGAAGACCTTCTCTATATGACGACACGGGGTCTCCCAACGCAAACCGCGACGGATATGCTCGTCGAAGGGTTCTTTGTCCCCGTGCTCGAGGAGATCGAGGTCACAGAACTCCGCGACGATCTCGAAGCGGGAATCATCGATCGGTTGCGATAACAGACCTTCTTTCCTCGTGTTTCTCGGATAATCGGTTCGTCCGTCACAGGGAACGGCTTAAGTCCGAGTGACCACGACGTATCGCCATGAATTCAGCTTGGTCGATACGGAGGTGGTGGTGCCTATGAGCCTTACTCGGCCAGTCGGGTCCGACCACCAGCTCGCTCGCTTGTTACAAATCGGGGTCGTTCTCGAGGAGGTAGTCGAGGCCCGTGCAGACAAGCACGTCGAGGTTTCTGAGGCGGATCTAAACGACGAAGTCCGAGAGTTCCTTGAACATGCGGTCGAGGAGTCCGCTGATCACAGAGCTTCACGCCGAAACCGTCCCCTTCGAAGAAATCGAGCCTCTCGTGGCTGAACGCTACGAACGAGACGAAGATTTCGATGGTGTGCTCTATGACCAACTCTGTAACGAGGAGACGGCATACAAATTCTACGACGACGTGATCGAGGCTATCGAGACGTCGGATGTCACGTTCGGTATTGATCGCGACCGACTTGTAGCGACTCTTCGGAGTATCCGCGAAGAGGAGGCCGAGGGGGTCGAACGCGTGACCGAGCTGATGGCGGAGGGGGATTGACATGAACACGAGTGACCAGTACCTAAAAGCGATCTATCTGATCCAGCACAGCCAGGACGGTCCTGCCTCTACTGGTGCCATTGCTGACCGTCTGGACGTCAGCCCAGCGAGCGCCAACGAGATGATCGGTAAGCTCGAGGCACAAGGGTTAGCCGAGCACGAGAAGTACAAAGGCGTTGACCTGACCAAAGACGGAATTCGTCGGGCCAGTGACGCGCTCCAGACCTACTGCATCATCGAGCGATTCCTCGTCGATGTGCTCGAAGTTGAGGACTTCCGCGGGGAGGCGAGGCAACTCGAGAGCGTCATAGATGAGACGGTGGCGGAACGGTTAGACACGATCATTGATCGACGCAAGGAGTGTCCGGAGTGCTTTGACCCTGATGCAGACGTCTGTGAATTTCTCGAAGTACCGGCCCCTGCCGACGACTGAACGGTACGTTCAAGGCGACCCGTCCACGACAATGGAGTGCAGTCCCGTGGTGGTAAGTGATCCACCCGGATCATGCGACACACGGGACGAACGAGCACGCCAGCAAAGTCCCGTGGTGTAGTGGCCAATCATAGCGGCCTTTGGAGGCCTGTACGACTTCCGTTGGGCCGAAGTCAGCCGCTGACGGCGGTTCGAATCCGCTCGGGACTATTTCTCCATTGTCTATTTTTGTTCCTTTCACCACTGCTGGAGTGCCCGGCTCCCATGATTCCAGGATAGCACGCCGAAGAAAGTAATAACACCCGAGAGCGCGGCGACCCCGCCGGCGAAAAACACCCACTCAATGCCGACATTGCCCATTAGCCACCCACCAGCGAGTGGAGCAAGGACGCTCCCTGGCTTCCACACGAGAGAACGAACGCCGAAGCTACTGGTGATCCCGTTGCCCTTTCCCTCGTCGGCAAACAACGCCATGCTCGCGGGCTCGCGGAACGCGTCAGCG
>CAZEDI010000086.1:0-5831 GCA_964510865.1 uncultured Halobacteriales archaeon | reverse complement strand
GTCCGCGACACCGAGGAACCCATTGAGACAGATGGCTGCCACCACCGCACCGGTCACCTCTCCTGCAAGCGGGACTGACACTGACAGGAATCCGTCAAGGACCGAGACAAACGGGAACGTGATCGCGAGTAGACCATAGGCGCCGCCACCGACGAAAACAAACAACGCACGTCCGTGTCGGTCGGACAGACGTCCCGTGAAGGGCTGAACGAGCATATTCGTGAATTTCTCCGCAGCGAGGACAGTCCCGACGACGGCTGAGCCGTACGCGAGTCCCCCTTGGGCTGCGGAAACGCCAACGAAGATTGGCACCCACTTACGCACGAGCGAGACAGCGACGGCGTACTGGGCACGGAACGTCGCCATCGTTAGAATACGACGATTCAGTGCGAGATCGGTGAACGCGAATCCCTCGACGTTCGTTCCATCAGGATCGACGAACTGCCAGACACCGATCGTTGCCACGATGAATAGAACGGTGATGAGACCGAAGACGACGCCAAATCCAGTGAGTGCGTATAGAATACCAGCTCCGATCGTACCTACGATTCCGGCTGCCATCCTGACGGCGTTGTACTTCCCGATGTAATTCGCTCGACCGTCAGCAGGTGCGAGGTCACCGATGAGCGCTAAGCCAACCAGGCCAGTCCCGGTCAAACCGAGACCTTGGAGCGTTCGGACGGCGAGGAAACCATCGATGGATGCCACCATCGTAAACGCGAGATACGCGAGAGCGCTAACCACGAGGGCACCGAGATAGATAGTTCGCTTGCTGTAGCGGTCAGCTGCCCAACCGAGAGGGACGATACCAACTGTTCGTGCCACTTCCAAGGCCGTGACGAATAGTCCGATCGTTACGCCAGTCGCTCCAAGCGCGTCGATGTAGTCCGGGAGGAGTGTCAGCACTGTCATGAAACCGAAACTGGATGCGAACCGGGCCAGGTACAATGAGGAGAACTGCAACTCGTCCTTAGCGAGGTCGGTCACAAATCAGGGTGATCAGTCGATGGAAAAACGGATTCCGAAACCGGAGAACTACTACCCAGTGTGAGATACCATCTACTTTCGCCTGGGACTCCGTGTACTACGCTCTCGTGTGGTTCGAGCGAATGTCTAAAGCATGTCGAGCACCAATTATGGGTACCCGGTGACCACCAGAAACACACCAGGTAACCTGATCATCATGAGTCAGGCACAACGAACTCAAAAATCCCCGCTCGCCCCCAACACGGAGCTGCTGGACCCCCGTTCCGCAAGGGCATGGACAGAACCCATGTCCGTTCGACGACTGCCGGATGGCAGGTACGTCATCGAGACAGACTCCGGAGGTACATACGTGGTTGATCTCGAGGAGGCGCTGTGCTCGTGTCCCGATCACGAGATTCGCAAAACTCGATGCAAGCATCTCCGGCGTGTCGCTATTGAGGTCACTCGAGGTCAGGTTGAGCCTCCCTGACCCTGCAGGAACCGCGTGAGCAGTAGAGGACTGGACCGACCGCAACCCTTGTAAGTATTCATAATAGAGATTCCCGTAACGAATGCCTGACTGTCGATACTGTGACACGCAGTTCGATGATGAGGCGTCATACCACGCACATCTCGAATCTGCCCATGCAGAGGAGCTCGGCCCCATCGACCGACGGCGATTACATCTTGATGGCGACGATGAGAACCGGTTTGACGTCAAAACCATTGCTCTCTGGATTATTATTGTTATTCCCCTGGCTGTAGTCGGTTACGTTCTCATTGGTGGACTGGACGATGGCCAGTCGACCGATGGTAGTCCCTATGCCCTTGGTAGCATCCACGAACACGGCACGTTGAAGGTTGTCATCGACGGACAGAACATCGATTTCAGCCAGTCACAGTTTCAGTACAGGAGTACCGGTGTCCAGGCGTTCCACTTCGAAGGAGGGCAGGGCTATGTCTGGCACGTCCATGCCCAAGGAGTAACCCTTCAGTGGGCCCTCGACTCCCTCGGGATCAGTATTACCGCAGATACTGTGCGCTATGACGGTACAACGTACCAGGACACTGATCCGAACACGAGTATAACTATCACTGTCGACGGTCAGCCAGTTTCTCCATCCGAGCACGTTCTTCGAGGAGTTCCGGAGCCCGTTAACGCCGACCAGGGGGACAGTGTTCGCATCGTTGTGAATGTGACTAACTAAACGAATCCAGACCACACACTCTACGTGTTCGATCAGGTCTATGAAACAACAAATCCGTCTGTCGATGATTTGGCAGCGGCGTCGTAAGCCCTAAGACTGATACGCGCTATCCATAGAACAACATGAACATACAACACATTTGTTGGAGGTGGTCCCGTGGGTGTTGAAATCAAGGGATCGCCGGTTTCCGAGCAGGAATTTGAGGAGATGAAGACGTTTGTCCGCGAATACCTCGCGGCGAGCGTTGAAAACGAGGACGACGGTGGCCGGATGCGTTGGTATCCCTGGCACTCTGCAGCGTACCGGTTCAACCACACGCTGAACGTGGTCGATATCCCCAGCGAAAGAGCCGAAAAGGAAGGCGCGGATGTTGATGTCGTGCGAGTTGCGGCACTCTTCCATGACGTAGCGAAGCTCGAGGCAGAACAAGATGTTCATGCGGAAGAAGGAGCACGGGTCGCCCGTGAATATCTCGAGACCCACGGCGACTCCCCCGACTCGTTCATCGATCGGGTGTGTCGACTAGTCCAGAATCACTCCTACCAAGGGGATGTCACGGATCTTTCGCTCGAAGCGCAGTGTCTCATCGAGGCCGATCTGCTCGACAAGGTGGGGGCAAACGGGACTGCCCTGATGCTCCTCCGGACGGGTTACGAGGCGCGGACACACATGAATGCCGCTGAGATGGCCCAACGAGTACTCGACCGGGGCAAAGACGCGCTGGAACGAGTCGAGTCTGACGCTGGAGAGAGTATCGCCTACCGACGTCTGAAGCGCGTACAGTGGTTCCGCGAATGGCTCGAAGAGGAGGTCTCGGCTATGGAGGTCGACCTCGACGGGGATAGTGTCGCCGATCGGCCCTGATAGGGACGGAACCGGATCAACTGTCTACTGAAGACGCACAAGTCACAGATCCTGAGGACAAGCGGTGTGTCAAGGATCAGTCCGATCACTTGACCCTACGTCCTGTCGATCGGCCTCGAAGTACGGATCTCACTACCCATAGTGAGACCGATGATGAGTATAATTGAGCGTGATTGTGGAGCAACCTTAGAGACCCATCTGTCGTCGACTGTCCTCTTTCATAGAACATTCTACCCTTGTCCTGGGGAGGTCTGGAAAGAAACAGGACAATAAATCATCCGCTGGGATAAAACTAGTTTGCTCCGAGTGGCGACCATGTACTGGCGTGGTGCCGATAGGTTATATCAGAAGATCGTGACGAGTTCCCCTGAGATCGTCTGTACGACGGTTTCCCAGACTGAGATATGGAAAAGGACCGAGAGCGCGGTGTCGACACCGAAGAACGCGAAGATCGCTGCTCCAACGTAGTGAGCAGTTCGCACGTTGAATCGATGCGAGAAATGATGGAACAGATACGCATTGGCGAGACTGACTGGCACAATCGCGACCATTTTGCCGACCCAGATCCAGGGGCTCGGACCGTATTCAGCTGCGAGCCCTAGTGTGATCAGTTGTGTTTTGTCTCCGAACTCGCCGACTACCATCATCACAAAAATGGCAATGAAACTCCCGAATGCGGACGGAATTGGCGATGTAAACACTCCACTGTCGATAGGAAGGGCTGATTCGATGCCCCCGTCAGTCTGAGGCGAATCTTCGCCCGGATGCGGTGCTGAACGAGCGAGGTGGTACGCGAACAGGAGGAACAATCCGACGGTAAATGCGTCGAGGACCACCCCTGGAACCATCTGCTCCAATACAGCACCAGCGGCGACTTCGACTGCCGTCCAGCCCGCAAAGGCGCTTGCAGCAGCTGTGACCACGAGTAACGGATGCTACCGCGTCGACAACCCCGCAATGATGAATTGCGCTTTCTCTCCGGGCAGGACAGCTAATTGAGCAGTAAACGCAATTATCGCTAATTCCAATGCGCCTGTCACGTGTCTGTCAGGCCAGCCTCACTTTCTGCATCGATTCGTCTGACGCGAATCGATGCGGCTACTTCCGCGGGGAGGCTTTGTTCACCATTTGCGTGTGTGACGGTGACCATGCCGAAGGGGGCGATATCAGTAAGCGTTAGCCGTGTTCCAGGGGTAATCCCCGCTTGGGAAAGATACTGCAATTCCTCGGGATCACGATCACGGACACGTTCGACAATCATCACATCGCCTGCGCTGTGTTCGTCGAGCCGGCTGGTCTGTCCCTCTTCTAACGGGGCGAGGTCCGCGTCCGGAATCGGGTCGCCATGTGGATCGACGTCTGGGTCGTCTAGCGAGTCGGCAATACGCCGTTCGAATTCCTCGGATATGTGGTGCTCGAGCGCATCCGCCTCCTCGTGGACTTCAGACCAATCGTAGTCCAAGTGCTCTGCGAGGTAAGACTCGATGAGTCGATGGTGTCGAAGAACCTCTAACGCAACCGTTTCGCCTTCTGTTGTAAGCGTGACGCCCTCATACTTTTCGTAGTCTGCGAGCCCGCGATCTGCAAGCTTAGATGCCATACTTGTTACGGTGGACGGACTGACACCGAGGTATTCTGCGATTTCGGACGTAGATACCCGTTGCTCCCCTTCTCGGAGTTCGTAGATAGCTTTGAGATAATCCTCCATGACGTCGGAGAGCATCTTCGTACATTGATTTTGACCCGTCGAAAAGATATATCTGTTGGATCAAAACTATCCAGTACACAGTACCATATTCAAAAAAATAGATACCTGGATACGCCCCAGAATCGAGGTGGAGTGGACTCGTTTAGTCGACGTAATCGATGTCTTCGAGCTGACTCTCTGCTTGAGCCTGGGCGGCTTCCTGTCGACCGTATATTTGTGGCGAGTCGACACCGGTGACCACAATCATCGTCCGCATCGAGCCTTCTAGCTCGTCATCGATGGAGGTTCCCCAGATAATCCGGGCATCGGGATCAATCCGATCGTACAACTCCTCGACGACCCCTTCCGCTTCTTCGATCGCCATATCGGGACCTCCCGTAACATTCACGAGCGCGGAGTTCGCTCCGGAAATGTCGACGTCAAGCAGCGGAGACCGGAGGGCGGCCTTCACGGAATCCTTTGCTTTCGCTTCCGAATCCGACTCGCCGAGACCGATCATGGCGACACCGCCACGCTCCATGACGGTGCGCACGTCGGCGAAATCGAGATTGACGAGGCCGGGCATCGTGATGAGTTCAGTGATGCCCTTTACTGACCGCATGAGGACTTCATCTGCGACTTTGAACGCCTGGCGGACGGGGAGTTTGCCGACGGCGTCTAGAAGGCGATCGTTGGGGACGACGATGACTGTATCAGATACATCACGGAGACGCTCAAGACCCGCCTCAGCATTCGTCCGACGGACCTCACCTTCAGCGGTAAACGGTGTCGTGACGATGGAGATGGTGAGCGCTCCAACCTCGCGGGCTGCCTTGGCCACGACTGGTGCCGCACCGGTGCCGGTGCCTCCTCCGAGACCCGCAGTAACAAATACCATATCCGATCCTTCAATAGCCTCCTGAATTTCGTCCTGGCTTTCCAAGGCGGCTTCTTCACCAACTTGTGGGAGAGACCCTGCACCGCGACCGCTCGTCTTCTGCTGGCCCATGAGGATCTTGGTGTCGGCATCGATCTCGATGAGGTGTTGGGCGTCCGTATTCGCCGCGACGAGCTTGGCACCGTGGATACCCTCTTCATGCATCCGG
>CAZEDI010000085.1:0-9392 GCA_964510865.1 uncultured Halobacteriales archaeon | reverse complement strand
TGCCTAGCGCTTGAACCCCGCCGTGAACGGCGAGGCTTCCGCTAGCATTCCGTCAATTTGTTCCAGCGGTGGTCGTATTATGACTACTGAAGTGTGGCGAGGTGGCCGTTGACCACCGAGTCACTGGTGCTGAAGATTGTCGCAAACTGGAGTCGGATGTGCCCGAGCCACGGAATACGGAACTCCGCAGTTCCTTTGATCCATTCGGGCTTGACCGGGGAACTGATGCCGGCCACCTGGTCGTACGATGGATTGGACGCATTGTTGTCCCCTTTCGTGATGAATCCCGCGTGCGGGGCAGGACAGTTCGGTATCGCTTCGCAGTCGGTTCCATCGAGATACGACGGATCAGCCTTGTCGTACCAGTTTTCGCTCTCGTTCACCCAGAACCGGGCCCGATGGATGATCGGTGTATCGTTTCCCCCGTTTTTCTCGTAGATGACCACATCACCGTAGTCGCCGAATCGCTGATAGTCGGCGTGTGTTCCGCCTCGATGGGTCACGATACCGGTTTCCATAACCGCAGCCTCGGGGACAAGGCGAGTATCGTCCATCACGAAAACGAGGTCTCCTCGATACATGTGGGGTTCCATGCTTCCACTTTCGACGGCGACCATCGGTGGCCAGACACCACTGATCGCGAATAAGAGGAGCCCGACCAACGCCACTGCCAGTACGCTCCCCAGAAATTCTCTGGCGAACGTGATACCTGTATGATCCGTCGTGAGTAGCCATGAGAGACCCCGATCGGTTTCGGGCCCTGTCCTGAGTGACTCTGGCCTCTCGCCCGTTTCGGACGATGGACCCTCACTGGATTGCTGACCAGCTGGTCGGCGTTGGTTTTGACCACGTGAGTTGTCCCCATCCGACCGATCCGATCCGTCATCGGAAGGAGTATCATCACCGCCGGGCGGGGACATTATCCTAATAGACGGCGTGACTGTGTTTGAACTTTCTGTCTCAGTGCTCGCGTGAATGGGTAGAGGATCTGTCCGCTATCCTTTTGATCACACCACGTGTCACCGTGATGCGTGTCGTTGGATACACCCGCAGGGATTGTTCGGGAACTGACCCGGCGCGGATACAATGCGGAACGAGAGGCCGTAACACTGATCGCACGAGCCCCGAACCCGGAGACTCTGATCGAGCGAGCGATCGCCCAATCCTCCTCCGGGACACTGACCCTTTCTACCGAACACGTGCGTGATGCCCGTGACGAACTGTCGGATCCCTCTAACGCGACTACCTCCTCGAAAACCAATGTTTCCGGTGGGGGAAAAAGCAACTCTAGTAGACTTCAGGATGGCGATTCTCCAGAAGAAATGAAGGGGGTTGGAAGTTCTGTCGATAGCGGGAATGCCGTTCGAACAGCGACCCCGGCCCGAGGTGTCAATACAGAGATCGCGATCGATAATGACGTGACCGGCCGCAGTACCGGGACCGGCGAATATGCGGATTTCGTTTCCGTGTTCCGTGATCGGTACGAGCGTCTCGCGGGAATGCTCCGGTCACGTGTCAATCATCGTCCAGCAGCCGCTATCCAGGATATGCCAGGTGGTGGGGAAACTGGAATGGTAGGCATGGTTTCGGACATCCGCTCGACGGCGAACGGTCATTGGCTCGTCGAACTCGAGGATACGTCCGGAACATTCCCCTGTCTCATCACAAAAGACAAGGATGTGGCCGGGGTTGTGGATGAGCTCTTGCTGGATGAGGTCATCGCCGTCGACGGGCGACTTTCCGACGACGCCGGTGTCCTCTTTGTCGATTCGATTCATTTCCCCGAGATTCCCCGGACCTTCGAACCCACGACGGCCGATAGGCACGTCCAAGCCGCACTCATAAGTGACGTGCACGTCGGAAGTCAAGAGTTTCTTGCCGACGCATGGGAACGGTTCGCCGAGTGGCTCCATTCACCCGAGGCGGAGGCCGTTGAATATCTCGTCATCGCGGGCGATATGGTTGAGGGTGTCGGCGTGTACCCGGGACAAGATGACGAGCTTGATATCGTCGACATATACGAGCAATACGAAGCGTTCTCCGAGTATCTCAAGGACGTCCCAGGTGAGTTGGAGATCGTCATGATACCCGGTAATCACGACGCCGTTCGACTCGCCGAACCGCAGCCTGCCTTCGATGAGGAATTGCGGGGGACCATGACTGCCCACGATGCTCGGTTCACCGGGAATCCGTCCTTCGTTTCTCTCGAGGGCGTGACGTTTCTCGTCTACCATGGCGTTTCCCTGGACGAGGTTATCGCCGAGATCCCCGATGCATCCTACGACGCCCCGCACGAAGCGATGCACTATCTTCTCCGGAAACGCCACATTGCGCCTCAATTCGGAGAACATACGAGAATCGCTCCAGAGGAGCGGGATTACCTCGTAATAGACGACGTCCCCGATGTCTTCCACACGGGACACGTTCACAAACTCGGATATGGACGGTATCACAACGTTACAACGATCAATTCCGGCTGCTGGCAGGCCCAGACCGCGTTCCAAAAGAGCGTCAACATTGACCCTGACGTGGCATATGCCCCGATCATCGATCTCGACACTTTGGACGTAACCGTCCGAAAATTCGTGTGACCCAATTCGATCGAGGCACCTTCGGGCCCGACGTATCGTAATGCCTAAGCCCGCAGTTGATCGCCCACACGTGTGGCGTCGATCGTTTCAGTCTTTGTGTCTTCGGTCCTCCCGGTTCTGGCGATAGCGGCCACAGGCTACCTCCTCGGAACGATTACAGACATCGATGTCAATCCGCTCAATACGGTTACGTTGTATGTCCTTCTTCCAGCACTCATTCTCCACAGTCTCCTATCCACTGATATCGGCGGGTCGTCGGCTATCCTGCTCGTCACCGCGATGCTTCTCTTTACATTTGTCATGCTCTCCATTTCGTCGGGAATCGGCCGAGCGCTCGGTGAGTCGGGCCCCCAGTTGAGTGCACTAGTCCTGGGCGGGGCGTTCCCGAACACCGGGAACTTCGGCATTCCTGTCGCGACATTCGCGTTCGGTGACGTGGGGCGCGACGTCGCCGTGGCCTTCGTTGTCGTCCAGAACATCCTCATCTATACACTCGGCGTCTACGTCGTCGCACGTGGCGGTGGCGATGCATGGCGGACCGCGGGCCGTCGAATCCTGCATCTCCCAGTGGTCCATGCAGTGGGTATTGCCTTTCTCGTCCGGTGGGCTGGAGCCGTTCCTCCAACTGACGGCACGATCATGGAGACACTTCAACTGGTCGGTGACGCGTCGATTCCACTATTCCTCATCATCCTAGGCCTCCAGTTGGCAACGGCCGAGCCCACCTCGGCCGTCAGGCGGACTATTCCCACCGTCGGTGTGAAACTCCTCATCGCACCCGTCGTGGGATTGGCAATCGCGATAGCGAGTGGTCTCGCGCCCTCGCCGGTGGCACGGGCGTTCGTTCTCCTCTGTGCTGGCCCGATTGCGATCGGACCGCTCGTCCTGTTCGTCGAATTCGAGAACGATCTCGACGAAGGGCTGACTGGGGCAGAATACCTCGGAACTGCTATTTTCGTGACCACGCTCGCGAGCATCGTCGTAGTCACCGGGTTGATCGTACTCCTGCGCGCTGGCGTCCTACTGTGACGTCCCCGTCTTAGGAACCCGGTGTACGGCGATACCGAACTGTCGAGACGCCGTCGAAGTGCGGTCCTTCCCCGACTTCTTCGAACCCGACCCGTGAAACCGCCTGACAGACGGCGTCGTCGGTTTCGGATACGAGGACTTCGACGGTCATTCCCTCCGAGTCAGCGAATCTGACCGGCTCGTCAAGCAATCGCTCACACGCATCGGGTTCGCCCCCGAGCTGTGTGACGTAGACTGTCCCCGGGCGGGCGTCGAAACTCACGAACGCGAGGATCTCCTCGCCATCCTCGGCGACGCGGACCGTTCGATCGTGAATGAGGTTCCGGAGCACGTCATGGGGACCGTCGACGAGCTCTGCCAACGCTTCGGCATCCTCCTCGACTGCATCCCTGACCTCCATAGTTCGGCTCACCACCTGCCGAGTGATAAATGGTCGTGCCAGCTCTTCGAGATTCTGTCTATTCAGCGTAGATCGGTGAGAGAACGTACCGGATGGCTGGGAAACGATTACCGACGCTTACTCGGCTTCGACGGCTTCAACCTGCTCTCCTTCGTGGTAATACTCCTCGATGAGGTCCTCGTCGATTCGGTTAAGTTCCGTCTTCGGGAACATGGAGAGGAGTTCCCAGCCAATATCGAGGGTTTCCTCGATGTCGCGTGCCGTCTCGAATCCCTGCTCGACGAACTCCTCCTCGAAGCGATCGGCGAAGTCGAGGAAAATGTTTTCGCGCTCGGAGAGCGCCTCGCGCCCGACGATGTTCACGAGGTCGCGCAGGTCTTTCCCTTCCGCGTAGGCAGCGTACAGCTGGGCCTGAACGTCGGCGTGATCCTCGCGAGTGAGCCCCTCGCCGATCCCCTCGTCCATCAGCCGTGAGAGTGACGGCGAGACGTTAATCGGTGGCTCGATTCCCTGGCTATTGAGGTCCGAGTCGACGTAGATCTGACCTTCCGTAATGTATCCCGTCAGGTCCGGAATGGGGTGCGTGTCGTCTTCCGACGGCATCGTGAGGATCGGGATCTGCGTGATCGATCCGTCGACACCCTCGATCCGACCCGCCCGTTCATAGAGGTTCGCGAGGTCGGTGTACATGTACCCTGGATACCCACGTCGACCCGGTACTTCCTCCCGCGCGGCGCCGATTTCACGTAACGCCTCGCAGTAGTTCGTCATGTCCGTGAGGAGGACAAGCACGTGGTAGTTCTGATCGAACGCGAGATACTCGGCGGTCGTGAGGGCAAGCCGAGGGGTAACCGTCCGCTCGACTGCGGGATCATCCGCCAGGTTGAGGAACACGACTGAGCGCTCCAGGGCACCCGTGCGTTCGAAGTCCTCCATGAATTCGTTCGCTTCTTCCGCCGTAATACCCATCGCGGCGAAAACTACAGCGAACTCGGACTCTTCTTCACCCGACGCTTCCTCTTCGGGAACAGTTGCCTGCCGCGCGATCTGGAGGGCGAGATCGTTGTGGGGAAGCCCCGATGCCGAGAAGAGGGGAAGCTTCTGTCCCCGAACGAGGGTATTCATGCCGTCGATCGCTGACACTCCCGTCTGGATGAACTCGGCAGGATACTCCCGGGCGTGGGGGTTGATCGCAGCCCCGACAATATCGCGGCGATCCTCGGGAACGATTTCAGGCCCACCGTCGATCGGACGGCCCGACCCGTCCATGACTCGCCCGAGCAACTCTTCGGTGACGGGCATCTTCATCGTCTCGCCGAGGAACCTGACAGAGGACTTCGTGTCGATGCCGTCTGTCCCTTCGAACACCTGGATAGCGACGAATTCGTCCGTGGTTTCCAGCACCTGCCCGCGGCGCGTCTCTCCACTTGCGAGTTCGATCTCGACCATCTCGTCGTACCCGATCGGTTCGTCGATCTCGGCGAAGACGAGCGGTCCACTGATTTCCGTGATCGTTTGGTATTCCTTCATCGTTAGTACAGCTCCCGTAGCTCCTCGGTGATTTCCGTCTCGATTTCGGCAACGAACTCGTCGGACTCGTCGTCCTCGGTCGTGCCGATCCTGTTGAGACGCGGCGCCGCGTCGATCGATTGAATCTCGTCGACCGGCACTGCCGATTATAGCGCCAGGAACGCCTAGTAGGTTTAAGTATTGATCCCCTAGAGGATACGGTATGTTTTCTCCGGTGGACAGTACCGGTCGATGTCGTGGAGCGCGTTCTGCTGAAGGAATGCCTCGCGGAGATATCGGGCGACCTCGAGGGTGAGCCGCTGGTCGTCCGGCAGCGCGTCCTTGCCAACGAGTTGGACGATCTCCTGGAGGTCCGACTCTTCGTCAAGGGTGTCGATCGCCCACTGGCGGATCTCGGGCCAGTCTCCGGCGACGTTCTCCTCGAACCAGGGATCAAGTTGGTTGCGATACAGGGAGTACGAATCATCCCAGTTGATGGCAGGGAAGTGTCGGCGCTCGGCGAGGTCGGCATCGAGTGCCCAGAACGTCTTCACGATACGCAGCGTATTCTGCGTGACTGGTTCGGAGAAGTCCCCACCGGGCGGCGAAACCGCCCCGACGACCGAAATGGACCCTTCGGTGCCGTTGATGTTCTCGAAGTATCCTGCGCGTTCATAGAACTGGGAAAGCCGTGCGGCGAGGTACGCCGGATACCCTTCCTCGCCCGGCATTTCCTCCAATCGACTCGAAATTTCGCGCATGGCCTCTGCCCACCGCGAGGTGGAGTCGGCCATCAACGCGACGTCGTAGCCCATGTCGCGATAATACTCTGCAAGGGTGATTCCAGTGTAGACGCACGACTCCCGTGCGGCCACGGGCATGTTGGACGTGTTTGCGATGAGGCACGTTCGTGCCATCAACGGGTTACCCGTCTGTGGGTCCGGCAGTTCGGGGAAGTCCTCGATGACCTCCGTCATCTCGTTGCCCCGTTCGCCACAGCCGATGTAGACGACAATGTCTGCGTCAGCGAATTTCGCAAGCGACTGCTGCGTGACAGTCTTTCCGGAGCCGAACGGTCCCGGAATCGCCGCCGTCCCGCCTTTGGCAAGGGGGAACAAGCCGTCGAGGATACGCTGACCAGAGATGAGCGGTATCCTCGGCGTCTGTTTTTCGACCGTGGGTCGGGGCTCGCGCACCGGCCATTCCTGGTGCATCTGAACACCTTCGCCCGAATCGAGCTCGACGACGGTTTCCTCGACTGTGAAGTTCCCCGACTCGACAGTCGTAACCTCGCCACCCTCGTAGTCCGGCGGGACCATGACCTTGTGTTCGATGGTCACCGTTTCGTCGACCAGACCGACCACGTCGCCGGGCTCGACAACATCGCCCTCTTCCACGACTGGCTCGAACTCCCAGGTTTTCTCGAGGTCGATGCCTGGGGCGTCGACGCCGCGGTCGAGGAAGGCCGAATTCATCTCTTCTTCGAGGACGTCGAGTGGGCGCTGAACACCATCGTAGATCGAGTCCAGCATCCCCGGGCCCAGGTCGACCGAGAGGGGCTCGCCCGTATTCCCGACAGGCTCGCCTGGGCCGACGCCCGAGGTTTCCTCATAGACCTGGATCGTCGTCACGTTGCCTTCGATTTCGATGACTTCGCCCATCAGCCCTTCTTCCCCGACGTAGACAACGTCGTTCATCTTCGCGTCGAGGTCGACGGCTTGGACGACCGGTCCGCTCACACTACTGATCTCACCGTCCGTCTGGACGGCCTCTCCTGTTGCTTGGCTCATGTCGTTAATCCTCGCTCATGAGGTCGATACCGATAGCTCGTTTGATCTGTTCGCGCAATGCGCTCGACTGCCCCCCGCCGAGTGTCACGACGGTCGGCTCGACACTGGTCTCGACGTTCTCACGGACCGACCGCGAGAGGTACTCGAGGTCATCATCGTGCATCACTACGATCCCGACTCGATCGTCGGCGAGCACGTCTTCGACTGCAGTGTCGAGCTCCTCGCCCTTCACGTCGTCGGGTACGTTTTCGAACCGTCGGACGCCTGCAAGGCGAAATCCGGTGGTGAACTCGGGGCTCCCGACGACGGCGATCTCCTGGCTCATAGTATCACCAGGTCAGTCTCGATCTCTTCGGGACTGAGGTCTGCTTCCTTGCCCCGTGCGATCGCCCGGATATTGTCTACTTCGCGCTCTTTGGCGAGGACGAATGCGAGCACCGGGCACACGCTCACTGGATACACGTGCGAGAGGTGATCGGAGTACTCCAACAGTGCAGCCTCCAGTGCATGCTCGAAGTCGACGAGACCGTTCGCCTCGTTGAGGGCATCGAGGGCCTCCGCGAGCTCGTCGCCGTATGCGCTCCCCCGGATGCGCGTGACGAGTTCGTCCGTACTTGTCGCGAGAGTCGCGATCTCGGCCTCGTCGAAGAGCTGGCCCCCTTCGATAAAGTACTCCGCTGGATCGATATCCGCACCGCTTCGGGCAATGCGGAGTGCATTCCTGACGTTACGGAAGTCGATCTCTGCCTGGAGGAACTCGACGTACAGCCGTGCAGGTCCCTCCATCGCCCCTTCGACCCCGGCGAGCAAGTTCTCGTAGTATGTCCTGTCGACCGCATTCTCGAGTGGAACGAGGAGACCGGTCTCCTCGTAATCAGGGAACGCCGCCTGGAGCGGCTCGCCAAACATGGTCCCCGACAGCCCCTCGACTGCCTCCTCGATCGTGCCGACAGTGAGTAACTCCTCGAAGAGTGACTCATCCAGCTCTCCGGCGTTAATGAAGTCGTCAGCGATCGTTTCTGGGTCGGTGTCAGCGTATAACCCTCGGAGGAGCGTCTTGACGTTCCACGCGTCGAATTTTCGCAGGTATCGCGCAATCTGCTCGTACAGCGCACCGGTCGACCATCGAAGGAGATCGTCGAAGTGTCGAGCGAGATTGGCGTTCAGCGCGTACTCGATCAGATCCACGCCTTCATGGCGTGACCCGAGGCTGTTGATCTCGCGCTCGTAGGTTTCCTCTTCCATGAAGCGCGCGATCTCGCCCGGTCCCATTCGAAGGAGCTTTCGATAGTCCTCCTGGTCAAACAGTGCTGCGCTACGGGCTCTAACGCGGGCGGTGACGTACTCGTAATTCGCTGCCTCGCTTTTCGTGCTCATTGCTCGAAGAGGCGCTCGGAGATCGCTTTCAGCTCGTCGTCCCAGACATCCTCGAGCACCGAATCGAACGTGTTGTTGACCCGGAGGCGCGAGGCGTCACTCTCGACCACGACACCGCCGAGACATTCGTATTCCCCGGCATAGTCGAACCCATCGTAGTCAGCGAGGAGGTCCTCGATGAGGTCTCGGTCCTCGGCCCGTCCGTACACGTCGACGTTGTCGACGTCTTCGTCCGCGAACTCCGCAACGGCGGCTCCGAGTAACGCATCGGTGAGCTCCCGCCTGCGCTCGCCCGACAGGGAGGCGATCTCCGCTTCGACTGCACTGCGAACCTCTTCGAGGACGTCACGCCTGGCTTCGAGTCGCGCCTGCTTCGCCTCGAGTGTGGCGCTCGAGAGCCGTTGATCGCGCTCCTGTTCAACCTCGCGTTCCACCTCCTGTTCCGCCTGTTCGATGATCTCTTCGGCGTCCGACTCGGCCTGTTCGATAATCTCCTCGGCACGCGCATCGGCCTCCGACTGGATCTCATCCGCGCGCGCGCGTGCTTCATCCCGTATATCCTCGACGACGTGCGCACTGTTCCGGGCCAACTCCATTGTCAGCTCGACCTAGGCCCAATCACCTATCCTTCGTTTTCAGGTGTGACGCTGTGACTGGGATATTCGATCACGACTCTTCGAGCGACGGCTCTATTGA
>CAZEDI010000084.1:0-9392 GCA_964510865.1 uncultured Halobacteriales archaeon | reverse complement strand
TGTGATAACCTGCACTGTACGTTCTCTGTTTTCAGCACGCGCTTCTTTTCAAATTCCGCATATTCGGCTGCATGGGACGATACCTTCATCCCCTGTAGATATCGCTCACTACGTGGCCTGTAGGTAGGTTTAAGCCTATTGCTAGCCTTTTATGATGATGGTTATGAACGAAACAGGATGGGTTCGATACACGCCGTATGCGCTCGTTGGAGCCGCTGTGTTTGCATTCATGCATGTGGGAGATGAGTTGGCCGGGGCTTGGGATGCTGGCGCGCCGGGTCAATCGCTGGGCGACCCAACGGTAGCTTCGATTGCCATGGGTGTATTCGCGCTCGTCGGGATGTGGGCATTGTGGTGGATTCTGACCGATCGGCCGTGGGGCTACCTGCTCGCCGGTCTCTTTGGCATCCAGTTCCTCGTCACCGGCGGCATGCATTTCGTCGACACCGCTGACATGACGGCATTCAGGTGGCTCGTGGTGATCCTCGAGGTAGGCTTTGCCGCGGCGCTGCTCCTACTGAGTCTGAATGGACTTCGCGTCTCGAAGCCGTGGCGACGAACAAAGGGGACGCCCACCTGACTATTCGTCTTTCTGAGCCCATAGCGGAAAGTGCAGACCGTGACTCCAACGTTTTTGATTCTCTCGGTACCCAGTATCCCAGCTCTTGTATGAGAAGGTGAAGTGTCGGTCGAGAGATATCGGCCGGCTCAAATACGGATTAACCTGTTGTACCGATTGTAGAGGGCAGCTCTCATCAACAACGGATGATAACGAAGGGTGAATGCTAGATCGGGAAAAGTCCGCTTGGATCGGGCCTAGTTACGCCGACGGTTCGGGGATGGCCCCAAGTTGTTGCATCAGGCCGAGTTGATCGACGCAGGGCCAAACCTCACTAAGCTTCCCATCCTCGAAGTGGACAAAGGTGGTGTTTGTGAGTTCCACCGTCTCGCCAGTTGGCTCAACACCCTGAAACTCTCCTTCGTGGGTGCCGCTGGCGGTGTAGCGGACGGCGAGGGTATCGCCTTCGACGATGATCTCATCGTTCGTAAACGTGAGATCTGGGAAGGCCGAACGGTACATGTCGATCATCTCTTTGACCTCCTCTGCGCCGTGATACTCCACGCCGGTGCCTGGGCCATGTTGGACGAAGTCCTCCGCGAAGACCTCGTCGAGGACATCGTACTCGCCCTCGCTGAACGCTTCCGCGTGAATGCGTTCGACGATTTCCTTGTATTGCTCCGCTGATCGAATTGCTCTGGAAGACATGGATGTTCTCCTCCAAAACCATAGAACGACGTCTGAGACGATATAGATAGCTAGATACTAGCTAACACGGAGTCGAATGTTTTCCTGAATTATGATGATCTCGTTACCTGCCTGCCCTGTATTTATCTCTGGGGTGGCCTCCGGAATCTGCTTTCTCTGTATCGGAGGCCAAGAGAACCGGGTCAGATCAAGTCTCTGAAATTCAGACTACTACTCATCAGAAGAGGACTCGACATCTCCTGATACAGAATGACCTGTACAGGAGGTATTTTCCAGATAAGAGAGGGACGCAACCGACGGTACCGTGGAACGCCTACTTACTCGAGCAGATATCTAGGTCAAGTGGCAAAATCTGAAATGGGAACTTTCTCACCAACTACTGTTAATCCAGGTCCGAGATTAGTCCGAAGGGTTCTCCGGTACACTTGTGATTACACGGACACTATGAGGGAAACATGACTATTCGAGTATTGTCGTGGAACGTCAACAAATCTTCAAACCGTGAAGGCCGGATTGACGACTAACTAGAGTTCATCCGTCGCTGTAACATAGATATCCTCCACCTTCAGGAAGTTCGGTACGGCACCGAGAACAAGTGGCTAGACCGGTGGGAAATCGGGTTGACCGAGATGGGATTGGGTGAGATCGAACATAGGTGCGACTGGGCTTCTGAACTAGCCAACTCAACGGTTCCGCCGCATTCCGACATCGCAAATGACAATGATCATCTCACAGCGGTTAACACCGAATGGGATTTGATACGGCCTGATTCAATGCAGGCACAATCGGGCCCGGAATTCCTCAGGCGTGTTGTGGGAGTTCTAGCGATCGATCCCCGGGGGGAACCGAGCGGTCGTCGGTCGGCTCCCGTCGGAATAGGTGCCGCACCAAGGCTACACTCTCGTTCCGGCCGGTACCGCGAACGAGTCACTCGTGCCCGGCGATGGATCGAGGTTCGTAGGGTTCTTCGAGGTACGCGAGTTCATCGTTCGTCAGCTCGATCTCCAAGGCTTCGACGGCCTCTTCGAGGTGTTCAACTGACGAGGTCCCGACGATCGGCGCCGTCACGACGTCTTGGTGGAGTATCCAGGCGAGCGCGATTTGTGCCATCGTGCGATCTTTCTCGTTTGCGAGTTCCTGAACGCGCTCGTTGATTTCCTGGCCGCCGCCTGCACGGTGATCTTCCCAGTCGGCCTCCTCGCCACGTTCTGTCGCGCTTGCCTCCTCGTCCGGTCTGGCGAGATACCCGCCTGCGAGGGGGCTCCACGGGATCACGCCGATCCCTTCCCGGTCACAGAGTGGCAGCATTTCGCGTTCCTCCTCGCGGTAGGCGAGGTTGTAGTGGTTCTGCATGGAGACGAACCGCTCGAGGCCCAGGGAATCACTGGTGTGCAGCGCCTCCGCGAACTGGTAGGCCCACATGGAGGAGGCGCCGATGTAGCGGACCTGCCCCCGCCGGACGGTGTCGTCGAGGGCCTGCAGTGTCTCCTCGATGGGTGTCTCGTAATCCCAGCGGTGGATTTGGTAGAGGTCCACCGTCTCCATTCCGAGGCGGTCGAGCGAGTGCTCTAGCTCCTGTTCGATCGCCTTCCGCGACAATCCCTGGGCGTTCGGGTTCTCCTCATCCATCTCTCCGTACACTTTCGTGGCAACGACCAGTTCATCCCGATCGTACTCCGCAAGGGTGTTCCCGAGGATTTCCTCGCTTTCGCCCGTGCAGTACACGTTCGCCGTGTCGAAGAAGTTGATACCCAACTCGATCGCGCGTTCGATGATCTCCCGTGACTCGTCCTCCGGAAGCGTCCACCCCCACTCCTCTCCGAAGCTCATGCAACCCAGGCAAATCCGGCTGACGGTCATGCCCGTGTTACCGAGCGTGGTGTACTCCATGCATACATCGGTATTCCCGATCCCGAAGTAGGTTTGCCCGTCGGCAACGCAATCGAAACCCAGTCCCAGTAGACCGATGGTGAGCCGTCTCCCTCGAGGGACAGGGACTCTCTCGAAATGACCCCCGGCTGCGTGACTACTTGGTCAGTCTATATTCTGAGATAGGTCATGACAAGAAAGCACTCGAGAAAGAGCGATCCGGCCTCGGCTAGCGACCGAGAATCGATAGAATGCAACTCGCCGTGTGACCACCCCCCATCGGGCATCGTTACCCGGGTCAGGTCGACATACTCCCGGAACAGATCGTTCGTCGTTCCTTCCTGAACGGGATTGGTCGGGAGGATCGAGGCGATGTCATCTACTGATCGGTCACCCATTTCTGCAGTCACGATATGGGATGACGGGTGGTCATTGGGGCCGTCCGGTAACGGTGGTGAGTCACTACTAACCACAATCCCTGCGTTCGGTAACCTGGTATAGAACAACATTTCGTCGAAGGTCTGGAGTTCTCCTGTCTTTGTTACGCCCTTGCCAGGGTATTCGTGACGCAGAACTGCTGCTGACAGCCGGATATTACTCTTGTCAGGGAGCGTTTGTCGTATCGATCAGCATCCAGCCGGGCGGTGTGCACGTATTCTTTTGGAGTGCTCGAGTCACTACCTGGCGGGACAATGCCGGAGGATTTATTCGCTCAATCTGAGAGGTTCCGGTCGATGAGTGAACGCACTCCTGTCCCCGAACAATGGGAGCGTGGATTCGTCGAGGCGAACGACATCGAACTGCACTATTGCCGCACTGGTGGGTCGGGCCCGCCGTTCGTCATCTCCCATGGCTTCACCGACGACGGGTACTGTCGGCTCGATCTCGCCCGTGAACTCGCCGAGGACTTCGACGTCGTGCTGTACGACGCTCGCGGGCACGGTCGCTCCGACGCCCCTACGGAATCATATGGCCCGGCCGAACGGGCGGCAGACCTGCTCGGGCTGCTCGATGCGCTCGCACTCAAAGATCCGATCCTGTTCGGCCACTCGATGGGCGCCGACACGGTCGCAGAAGCGGCGGCCCATGACCCGGATCGACCGTGGGCCGTTGTACTCGAGGACCCTGTCTGGAGGCTCGATGAGGGCGACAGTGGAGAGGATGACGCGGGGCCGGGACGGGACATCGAAGAGCAGATCGCGCATTGGCAGGCTCACAACGTCGAGGAACTCCTCGAGGCAGACGGGTTCATCGGTGGCCTCGCCGATTCGGGGCAGGCAGACCTCGCGCGCAGAATTGCCGAGGCCAGGCGCCGGCTCCGCCCCGAGATCGCCCGGGTCTCCGACGCCGAGTTTGTCGACCCCACCGAGGTGTACGGGGACATCGAAGCGCCTACGCTGATCCTGAAAGCCGACGCGGACGAAGAAGATCGCGAGCGGGAACGGGAGATCGCCGGTCTCCTCCCCCACGGGCAACTCGAGCACGTAGACGGTGCCGATCACTGCGTCTTCTGGGACGAGCGCGAGCGGGCGACCGAGGAACTCCGAGCATTCCTTGAGACGGTTTGAGGGTCTCCGTACCGTGCGGACCGATCATTGAACCTGTCGGGTGGTCAGGACGTTTCGGACGCTCCGCATGAGATTGCGGTGTGAGACCAGTCTCCCCCGATCATTCACCGTCTTACTCCGACCGGTACGAATCGAGAACCCAATAAAATAAACATCCATTTCGAGAAGAGCTGTCCATGCGTTACGAGAACCCAGTACTTCCGGGATTTCATCCCGATCCCACGATTTGCCGAGTCGATGGTTCCTTCTACCTCGCCACGAGCTCCTTCGAGTACTTCCCAGGCGTCCCGCTCTACCGAAGTGAGAACCTCGTTGATTGGGAACCCATCGGTCACGCACTCACTCGGGAGTCCCAGCTCGAGTTACAGAACGTCGATGCATCAGGAGGCATCTTCGCACCGACACTCCGTCACAACGATGGAACCTTCTACCTCGTTACGACGAACGTCAGCGGCGGCGGGCACTTTTTCGTCACCGCTGACGATCCTACCGGGGAGTGGTCTGACCCGACGTGGGTGGACGCGCCGGGGTTTGATCCCGACCTCTTCTTCGAGGGTGACACCTGCTATTTCACGTATCACGATGAAGACACGGAAAACCCGATCCGACAGGCTGAACTCGACGTGGAGACCGGCGAGCTCGGTGAACCGCGGACGATATGGACAGGGTTCCGCGATCCGCACGTCGAGGCCCCGCACATATACGAACGAGACGGGACGTATCACTTGCTCCTTGCTGAAGGGGGGACGCACGCGGGGCACATGGTCGTCGCTGCGCGTGCAGACGATCCAACGGGCCCGTACGAGGGGTGCCCGGACAATCCCGTTCTCACGCACTGGGGTCGGCCGCGAGCTGATATTCGTGCAGTCGGACACGCTGACCTTGTACGGGCCGAGAACGGGGCGTGGTGGCTTGTTTGCCTCGGTATCCGTCAGCGTGGGCCGTGGCCGAGGTATCACCACCTCGGTCGAGAGACGTTCCTCGCTCCCGTCACGTGGGAGGATGGCTGGCCGGTGATCAACGACGGAGAACCGATTCAGGCCAAGATGAGCGCGTCACTCCCGGGCGAGCGCCGGGCGGAAACGAACTCGATTGAGTTCACCGACACCGAATTTGCGGATGGGGGTGGGCGTCGAGTGGCAGTTCCGTCGCAACCCGAATCGCGACCGCTATCGGACGGGTCCGGACGGGCTCCGTCTCCGTGGCGGTCCGGAATCCCTTGACGAACCCGAGTCCACTTTCGTCGGCCGGCGTCAGATTGCTTTCAACTGCCGGGCCGAGTTGTCGCTGTCCTTTGATCCCGGCAACGGTGACGAAGCTGGCCTCGCGGTGGTGGCTAACGAACGGCATCAGTATCAGCTCGGGGTGACACGCCGGAACGGGCAGCGGGAAGCCATCGTTCGTCTTCGGATTGGAGACGCGACGGACGTGGTCGGGCGTACTTCGGTCGGGGCATCGACCGATCTGGCTGTGGTGGCTGACACCGACGAATACCGATTCTTCGTAGGCGGCGACGAACTAGCGTCGGCGGCGACTCGCTACCTCTCGACGGAGGTTGCGACCGGGTTCACGGGTGTCTTCCTCGGTGCCTATGCGACCGGGCACGGGACGACGTGCGAGGCGGATGCGGTGATCGAACGTTTCGTCTACGAATTGTGACTCTCGTGACCGAGGAGAAGGGGCTCACCGCCAACCTGTGAGCGCTGTCCCGGGAACGCCATTTCTACGACTTCAGTCGGAGCACACCGGGTGTGGCTGCCAGCACTGCCTTGCATCGTCAATCGAACCGTGGTTCGATCTGTGAATCTTTATCTTCCGACGCTATCTCGTTCTGGTCGAATGGCCGACACTACTGTCCGGAAGGGAATCACGTACGCCGAGCGTGCGGCCGGCGACATGAAACTCGATCTCTACTTGCCGGAACGTGAGAACCCGCCACTCGTCGTGTACGTTCACGGTGGCGGGTGGGTCGCGGAGACGCGCTCGAACATCCCCAATCCCGAGCGGTACACGTCCGAATGGGGGTGCGCTATTGCCAGCGTCAGCTATCGGCTCCAGGAGGTTCCAGACGGGTCCGGTGTCGAAGAGATGTACGACCCGTCAAACCCTACTCCACGTGGGAACTTCCCTGACCATTTCGTGGACGTGAAAGCGGCGATTCGATGGCTTCGTGCGCAGGCTGACGAGTACAGCTACGACGCCGACAAAATTGCCGCGTGGGGCTCCTCTGCGGGTGGGCATCTGGCCCTCCTTGCGGGCGTTGTTGACGATGTCACTGCCCTCGGGGACGCGTTTGCGGGTGAGGTTGAGAAGACCGTCGCGTCGGCAGAATCCGGCACCGTTCAAGCTGTTGTCAGCTGGTACGGCGCCGCAGACTTCAGGCTCATTGAGGACGAGAGCGATGGTCTCATTCCGCTGTTGCTTGGCGGCGCCCGGTCGGAAGTCCCTGAGCGGTGGGCGCAGGCCAGTCCCGTCACGCACGTCACGCCCGAGAGCCCGCCGGCGCTGTTGATGCATGGCCGCCAGGATGAAGTGGTGGACGTCGAACACAGCCACAGGTTTTTCGACGCCTTGGACGAAGCCGGGGTGAACGCGGTGTTTTACGAGTTACACGACTTGAACCACGTGTGGGTCGAACGTGTCGAAGAGATCGAGTCCGAACGCGTGGCGATGGATCTGCTTGCGTCGAACCCGACTCATGCGCAATCAGTGTACGAGGTGACGCACGTCGAGGAAGGTGGATCGCCCGCGCCCCTGTTCGGAGACCTCCCACCGGCAGGTCCCGAGGCGATCCGGCAGTTTCTCGAACGGACCATCGTGTGAGCGGCATCCTCGGCAAGATGTTCGCTTTTTGAAAACGCGGATCGATTAGTCGTCTCGAGGTGAACGTCACCCGATTCACCACCGCTGTGCCGACAAAGTAGATTTTCGACCGGGAGTATTCCTATCACACGTTTTGGATTTGCTAGTAACGGTGTGTGTAGACGCTTAGATTCCGAGGGCAGACGGTCTCCACCCCGATTCGAGGGATGTTTCGTTCGTCTACAAATTCCTTCTGGTTGCCGTGAGAAGGCTGATCTGAGGGTTAACTTAGGTGTTGGAGAGTGACGAAAGCATTCAGTCACCTGGGTCAAGTATCTAATCGTACTGACACAACGCTTTTGATGGTTTGAACCGCTTGAAATATGGCGTCTAAACTAGGCCGCGCAAGGTTGTTTCTGTCGCCGCAGAAACCAATACAGCATCAGGTGACAGACGTCAGTATGACCCGGGTTCTTCATACGGCTGATGTGCACCTCACGTAGGATGACCCGGAGCGGAGCGCGGCGCTTTCTACCGTTCTCGAACGGGCTGAAGCGGAGGATATCGACGTTGTCACGATTGGTGGGGACTTGTTTGATCAGCCGGGGAACGTCGAGGTTGCGTCGTGTCTGCCATAGAACCAAGTAGACTGTCGGATTGGTCGATTTGTTTAACCAATTCCGGGCGACTGAATGGATGGCCAGTTGTATCGAAAAATATCGCGTTCCCGAGCCACGTTGAAGACGGCCTACTTGATGTTGAGGTGAAGTGTGTAGGCGTGGTCGAGTTTGCTCGGGGGTTCCGGTGGGAGATCGATGTAAAGGATTCGCATGGTCGTGTGACTCGTTTCCAAGGGGCCGGCTAAAAGTACTGGTGCCGTCACGCTGGTCGGGATGATTGCCGATAGCACGGGGACGTGATCGCGGAAGAAAGTCGTACCAGCCGGTCCAGTCACATCGAGGTTAGTTCCCGATCGCAGAGTGAAAGAAGCTAACGACGATACTGGTCGAATCACTGTGTTGTCTACCGTTCGGCTCGTCGGAGCGTGAACTCCTGAACCTCGCACGGCGCGTCGTAGTACGCCCGGGTCAATTCGCTCCCCTCGTCGAACGCCTCGTCGCGAACTCTACGGATCGGGACCGACACGACGAGTGGCTCCACATCGAACGGATACGGGGACACGCTAACGGAGTCACTGTCCACTGATTCGATGGCGAGGGTTCGCTCGGACTCCGTTTCATCGGATATGATCGGACCGATTTCGTCGTACTTTGGGGGCGAGACGGTGGTGCAGAACGTTAGCGAGAGCGTATCCCACGCTTGCAGGAGACAGTAATTTCGCCACAGGTGGGAGGAAGTCTCGTCCGGGGGTGATCCGGACGCATGGAGCGCAGAGAGCAGTTCGAGATCTGCAGGGGTCACCTCCCCAGTGTTGTCGTCGAGCAACTCCCTGGCGAGGATTAGCTGACGCGACTCCTGTCGATCCACGAAGTCGGTGAAGACAGACGGTGTCGGGGGCCACGACGGGGATAGCCCATAGCGCCTGCGACGGAGGCCGACCCCGTGCATGGAGACGAGGAGGCCGGCGTATGGGTCCAGGTCGATCACGGCGTCGATCCCGTCATCGTAGAGCGCAATCCATCGCTCCGGTGCGATCTCCGTGAACGTCTCGGGAGTGCCCTCTCCACACCGGTGTGGGCGGCGGTCGTACTGCCACCAACCATCATCGTGCGTGTACGCCGCGATGACGACTGAGGAAGGTGGGTCGGGTCGCTCGAATGTGTCGTTTCCCCAGTGATCAGCGAATTGTCCGGCCAGCGAAGCGTGATCTACCTGGGTGACGAACTGAAAGCCAGGATCCGCCTCTGCGACGATCACGGCTGCTC
>CAZEDI010000083.1:0-9469 GCA_964510865.1 uncultured Halobacteriales archaeon | reverse complement strand
ACGCCGACTCCGTCTCCGGCCGCGAGCAGCTCGCCGTCGAGGCGTTCGCCGACGCCCTCGAACTCGTCCCGCGCGTGCTCGCCGAGAACGCCGGCCTCGACTCCATCGACACGCTGGTCGACCTCCGCGCGGCCCACGAGGACGGCGACCAGCGCGCCGGCCTCGACGTGTTCTCCGGCGACGTCGTCGACACCTTCGACGCCGGCGTCGTCGAACCCGCCCACGCCAAGCGCCAGGCCGTCTCCTCGGCCGCCGAGGCCGCGAACCTGGTCCTGAAGATCGACGACGTCATCTCCGCCGGCGACCTGTCGACGGACAAGGGCGACGACGAAGGTGGGCCCGGCGGCGGCATGGGCGGTATGGGCGGCATGGGTGGCATGGGCGGCGCGATGTAGGCGCAGTCGGCTGACGAAACGGCCCAATCCAGCCGAGATATACGATCATTTTTCGTTCGCAGAATGCGAGCCTGTCTCGACGATCCACACCGTTTTATCGCCTCCGGATCTTTCGACTGGCATGTACGAAGCCGTTCACGCCAGGCCCGACGGTGACGCGACCGTGTCGCGGATGGCGTCGACGGCTGCAGCATACGGGTATGACGGGATCGTCGTTCGAAATCACGGGGATGCCAAGACACCGTTCGACGCCGACGGGGTCGCCGAGGAATTCGGGGTTGATGTCGTTGACGGCGTTGAAGTAAAGGCCACTGATCGGTCAACGGCCAGTGGGTATCTTGGCTCGTACCGGCCCACCACGACGGTATTGCTCATCCATGGCGGGGATCCAGCGATGAACCGATTCGCAGTCGAGCAGGAGCAGGTCGACGTACTCGCTCATCCGATGCGAGGGGCTGGTGACCTTAACCATGTTCTCGCTCGCAAGGCTGCGAAAAACGACGTCCGCCTCGAAGTCGATCTGTCGTGTGTCCTTCGACGTGACGGCGGACAACGGGTTCGGGCTATCGCGGATCTACAAAAACTGCACGAGCTCATCCAGCAGTACGACGTCCCGTATGTCGTGAGTGCAGATCCAACGTCGCACCTCCACGTCCGGGCACCTCGTGACCTCCGGGCGGTCGGCGAGGCCATCGGTTTCGAGGGGGAAGAGATCGACGCTGGGCTGGAGGAGTGGAAACACCTCGGGCACAGGAACCGCGATCGGGTGTCGGAGTCGTACGTGTCGCCGGGGGTTCGAGCAGGTCGTCACGAGACTCAGCGTACGGAGCATCACGCTGGCGACGGAGGTGAGGAGGAGTGAAGCACCTCCCGAAGCATCTCAGGCCACGATATCGGTATCTCGCACTTCATCTCGAGACGTTGCCCGATGCTTCGTTCGGCCGGCACGCGCTACAGGAGGCGATTTGGGGGAGTTCGCGCCGTGTATTCGGCGATATAGGGAGTGCAGCGATTGATTCGACCGTCGTTCGATTTACGCACGCCGACGGGGTCGGCGAGGCGATCATCCGTGTCAGGCGTGGAGAGGTCGATCGAGCTCGCGCCGCGATCACGTGCATTGCTCGGATCGGCGGCAACGAGGTCGGGTTACGAATCGCTGGTGTAAGCGGCACGATACGGGCCTGTGAAGAAAAGTATATGGGCGGCGGACCGAAACCACAGTGTGAACGAACGGTCGCATTCGGGAACGCGGAACGGACGGCTTTCGTCCGCGACGGTCTGGTAGATGTCAAGACCGACGACGCGTTCGCGGGGGCGACGGACTTCGATCTCCGAGGTTAACCCATGCAAGGACAAGCACAACAGCAGGCCTACGATCGGGGTATTACCATCTTCTCCCCGGACGGCCGACTGTATCAAGTCGAGTACGCACGCGAGGCCGTCAAACGTGGAACCGCGAGTATCGGCGTAAAAACCCCCGAAGGTGTCGTGTTGGCTGTCGACAAGAAGAAGCGCTCGGAGCTGATGGAACCGTCCAGTATCGAGAAGATCCACAAGGCGGACAATCATCTCGGGATCGCGAGTTCGGGGCACGTCGCCGACGCCCGACAGCTCATCGACTTCGCCCGACAGCAAGCACAAATCGAACGCCTCCGCTATGAAGAGCCGATCGGCGTCGAGACTCTCACGAAGCGCGTCACCGACCACATCCAGCAATATACCCAGGTCGGCGGCGCCCGGCCCTTTGGTGTCGCGCTGATTATCGGTGGGATCGAGGACGGGGTACCACGCCTCTACGAGACCGATCCCTCGGGGACGCCGTACGAATGGAAAGCCCTGGCTGTTGGCGAGGATCGCAACGACCTCCAGGAGTACCTCGAGGAGAATTACGAGGCTGAGATGTCGCTCGACGATGGCGTCGGTCTCGCGCTGAAGGCTCTCGCTTCCGTGAACGACGGCGGGCTCGCGCCGGGCAGCGTTGGTGTCGCCACTGTCTCCACCGACTCCGAGGCGTTCGAGGAGCTGTCCGACGACGAGATTACGGAGTATCTCGAGGAGTTCGAACTCCTGGAACCTGACGACGAGTCTGACGAAGACGCTGCTGAGTAGCTGACGTCGGTGTGACGTGTCGATTCATTCACCCCCGTCCAGTTGTGCGTACGGCTGCACGATTGCGTGTGGATGTACCGGAGCGTCCACCCCACGAGTGGGGAAGTGCTTTTTATGGCCCCCACACTACCTCGCGGTATGATATCGCTCGACGAGGCGGTGACGGCTCGGCTGGAGTCCCACGGTCAACGGTTCGAAGTGTTGGTCGACCCCGATGCCGCGCTCGCAATAAAGCGCGGGGAGTACGAGGGTGATCTCGAAGATGTCATCGCCGCGGAGGACGTCTTCGAGGATGCCTCGCGAGGCGATCGACCGCCGGAGGACGCACTCGAGGACGTCTTCGGTACGACGGTTCCGCTCGAAATCATCCCGGAAGTGGTCGAGCGGGGGGAGATCCAGATCACCGCGGAACAGCGTCGCGAGATGCAAGAACAGAAACACCGCCAGCTGATTCAGCACATCACGAGGAACGCGGTAAACCCGCAAATGGACGATGCGCCCCATCCCCCCGAACGCATCGAATCCGCGCTCGAAGAAGCGGGGTTCCAGGTTGACCCGATGGAACCGGTCGAGGGCCAGGTCGAGGACGCACTCGACGCGCTCCGTCCAGTGATCCCGATCCGCTTTGATACGATTACGGTCGCCGTGCAGTTCCCCCCGGAGTATGCGGGGAGTGCACAGGCGCAGGTTCGAAACTTCGGTGACTTAGATGAGGAGGAGTGGCAACCAGATGGCTCCTGGATCGGCGTCCTCGAATTCCCGGCGGGCATGCAGGACGAGTTCTACGACATGGTGAACGAACTGTCGAGTGGCGAGGCTGAGACGCGGATTGTCCAGGATGAGGACGACATCAAGACGCGATAGCTCTTCGTGACTCCACAGCCGTGATACGGGGATCGCGGACTTCTTATCGATCCTGCTCCTTTCGAACACATGCTCACGTTCGTCGGCCTGGGTCTCTACGACGAGCGATCCGTCACGATCGAAGGCGCGGAAGCAATCCGTGGGGCGGATCGCGTCTTCGCCGAGTTCTATACGAGCATCCTTGCCGGAACATCGATCGAAACGATCGAAACGTACCACGACACGGAACTCGAGGTTCGGGATAGAGGGGGTATCGAACGAGAACCGAAGCCAATCTTGGATGCGGCCGAGACCGGCGACGTAGTCTTTCTAACGGCGGGCGATACGATGATCTCCACCACCCACGTTGATCTGCGACTCCGGGCTCACGACCTCGGCATTGAAACACGGGTCATTCATGGGACGACGGCGCAATCGGCCGCCAGTGGACTCACCGGTCTCCAGAACTACCGATTCGGCAAAGCGACGACCCTCCCGTTCCCGGAGTCCCATGGTGGAGATGGCGTCCCGGAGAGCGTGGTTACGACGATTACTGCGAACCACACTCGTGGTCTTCACACGCTCGTCTACCTCGACATCAAGGCCGAGCAGGAGGCGTACTTATCCGCCACTCGGGCTGCAAGCCTGCTCGCAGACGCCTACGAGGATGTCGTCGCGGTTGCGATCGCTCGGGCAGGGAGTCCGTCGCCGGTCGTCCGTGCCGATCAACTCGGGGAACTCGCCGAACGTGACTTCGGCGATCCCTTACACTTGCTGGTCATCCCTGCGGAGCTCCACGATCTCGAACGGGAGGCACTGCTCGCCTTCGCGGATGCTCCGCTCAACGTGATCGACGAACCCAGGTAAGGACCTGCTATCTATTCTCGCAGCGTTCCAGGAGAGTGAGGCAGAAAAATGAACGCGTCCCCCGTCCGTATCCCCTTCGTCAGCGGGTCGATCCTGGTCTATCGCTCGACGATCTCGATCTCGTGGCCGTCCTGGTCTTTCGTGAACGCGTAGTTCCAATCACAGGATGGCGGATCCCGATACGCCTCAGCTTCGCGGGTCATCAAGGTATTCCAATACTCATCCAGGTCGCTGCATCGGACAGCGAGGTGGCCCCAGGCGTCACCCATGTCGTAAGACCGGCCGTCGTAATTGTAGGTGAGTTCGACCGCCATCGTCTCCTCGGCGGCATCAGTCGGCTTCACGAAGTAGTTGGCGAAGGTATCGGCTTCCCAGCGGCCCGTGTGCTCGTACTCGAGCTTCCGGGTGTACCATCCGAGGGCGTCGTCCGCATCTTCGACCCGAATCATCGTGTGATCGATACTCCAGCGGGCGCCGATATCGCGCTCGACAATCTCGATCTCGTGGCCGTCTGGATCCTTCACGAACGCGTAGCCGGGATTGTCCTCCGGACGGCGGTAGTCCTCGACTCCCTTGTCCATGAGTTCGTAGTACGCATCGTGGACGTCCTCGACGCGAACCGCGATGTGTCCCCAGGCATCGCCCATCTCGTAGGACCGGCCGTCGTGATTATACGTGAGTTCGAGGAGCGCGCCATCCTCGTGGACATCCTCCGGCCCGAGGAAGACGAGTGTAAACGTGTCGTGCTCACTCCGGTGCTTCTCTTCATACGACAGATTCTCCGTATACCACTCGACGGATTCCTCGAGATCCTCAACCCGTATCATTGTGTGGTCGATGATTCCAGACATAGTGAAATTCTGGTCGTGACCCGGGTAAAAACTACTGATCCCGGTGGTCCAGACGTAACTCGGGCTACCTCCGACAGATCAGTCACGGAACGGCTCAGCGCTTCCCGGCGATCTTCGGCCAATACGACCACCAGGCCACGAACCACATGAGGAGCGTTCCGAGCGGCACAGCGAGGATTGTTGCTGTATTTCGCTGTGCGATTCCACCCGTGAACCAGAGACAGTTCAGCCCCGAGAGGACGAGCAATCCTGCCGTCACACGTGGGTCTTCCCGGTCCAGGAGAGATCCCGAAATTGCACTCACGAGGGCCCCGAGGTACGTCAGCGAGCCGATCGGCCAGGCCAGGAGACGAGCAGGGAGGCGACCAGTAAAGATGAAGACGTACTCGGAAAGGGTAACCCAGTGAAGTGATGGAAGATCCAGAAGTCCCCAGACGAAGACGAGCTCGACACCGATTCCAGGCTGGTCACCGATCGCCAGGATCGACCACGGCAGGACGAAGAGAGTGAGAACAGGCCAACGCCATCGCACCTGTCCCAGGAACGTACTCGTGATTGTCATCGCCTAGTGACGATCCGTAGCACGTCCTCATCCGCCAGCTCGTGATCCAACCCGACCTGTTGTTCGTCGTGTTTGGCACTCGGACCGGTGACTCGAGCAAATCGGAACTGCTCGTCGAAGGATCCGCCGAGTGTTTCGCAGGCGTCGCGAACCGTCGATCCTTCCTTGAGCACGAGGGGCTCCTCGTAGTCGACGCCCCGTCCAGGCTTGTCCATGTAGATTCGCACTAGCCCAAGCGCATCCCAGATGCGCTCACGGAGTGCATCGAGGCCGCGTTCTTCCTCCGCGGAGACAAAGACGACCTCCGCTGGATCGAGATCGTAGGCACGAAGGTCGTCCTGGACGGTATCCAGATATCCCTCCTCGATCAGGTCTGCCTTGTTGACGGCGACGATGGAGGGGAGATACACACGGTTGTCCAGGACGCCATCGATCAGCCGATCGATGTCAAGGTCTTCTCGGATCGCTATATCGGCGTTGATGAATCCGTGTTCTCGGAGAACTTCTTTGATAACCCCCTCCGACAGTTCGAGCTCGGTGCTCGCATTGACACGAATACCACCTCTCCCTTTCGGAGAAACCGACACCTTCGGTGGCTCCTGATCGAGGCGTACTTTGTTGTCGTAGAGCTCACTGTGGAGGCGGTCGTATCCCTCAATTTCGAAGGGTGAGACGACGAACAAGACGAGGTCTGCCGACCGGACGACGGAGAGGACTTCCCGACCGCCACCCCGACCTCCGGCCGCGCCTTCGATAAGCCCGGGGACGTCCAGGAGTTGGATGTTCGCCCCCCGATACTGGAGCATGCCGGGATTGACTTCGAGTGTAGTGAATTCGTACGCGCCGACCTCACTCTCGGCGTTCGTGAGTGCGTTGAGGAGCGTGGACTTGCCGACGCTCGGAAAGCCGACGAGCGCGACTGTCGCGTCTCCGGTCTGCTGAACGGCGTATCCGGACCCGCCCCCGGAAGATGCCTGCTGTTCGAGCTGCTCCTTCTTCTCCGCGAGCTTCGCCTTCAGCCGGCCGATATGTGCCTCGGTCGACTTGTTGTACGGCGTCTCACGGATCTCCTCACGGAGGGCATCGATCTCCTCCTCCAGTCCCATCGCATTCGACTGGGCCTGCGGCGGCGAAAAGCCCTGCGTTTGTCCATGCATGAGCCGACAATGTGGTTTCGACACACTCTTATCCCGCCTGAAAGAAATGGCTGACGTGCCCGATCCCCTCACGCTTCGCGACAGCACGCAGATCATCGTGCCCGCCGAGGCCATCGAGCAATACCGCGACGACCTCGAGTCGGAGTTCACGTTGACGATCGTCGAAGAGGGCGACTCGTGTCGTATTATCGCGAGCCCTGTCGTCATCAAAGAGGTCGGGGGATTCCTCGCGCGACGCGGAATTAGCGTCCCGTAAGCACGTATTCTCGCCGGAGACGCCTAACTTCAGAATCCTTAAACCCGATCACACGTTTCTTGAGCGTATGCCAACCATCGAAGTGCTCGTTCCTGGCGGAGAAGCGAATCCGGGGCCGCCACTCGGGCCGGAACTCGGCCCAACGCCCGTCGACGTTCAGGCTGTCGTCCAGGAGATCAACGAGCGCACCGAGGCGTTTGACGGTACCGAAGTTCCGGTCACGATCGAGTACGAGGACGACGGGACCTTTTCCATCGAAGTCGGCGTTCCCCCGACGTCCGAGCTCATCAAGGACAAGGCCGGGTTCGAGACCGGAAGCGGTGAACCCCAGGAGGACTTTGTAGCAGACCTCTCCGTCGAGCAGGTAAAACAGATCGCCGAACAGAAGAAGCCAGACCTGCTGGCGTACGATCTGAAGAACGCGACGAAGGAGATTGTCGGGACGTGTACGTCCCTCGGTGTCACGATCGACGGAGAGAACGCCCGGGACTTCAAGCAGAAAATCGACGCGGGCGAGTACGACGATATCTTCGCCGAAGAAGTCGAGGCGTAGCTGCGAACGGACTGCGCTGTTTCACCCCGAACAGTGACGAGTCCTCCATACTGCAAACGATATTTTTACCTCCCAGACCCATCCAGTGGGCGTATGCGCCATCCCCGCCTCCTCCTCATTAGCTGCGTAGTCCTCCTTTTGGCGAGTGGCTGTCTCGGCCTTGGCGGCCCGTCGTCCGAGGACCCCAGCTCACAAGCACTCGTCGATACCGTGAACGCGACGAGCGCAGCGGTCGACGCCTACTCCTTCGAGACGGAGATCGAGCTTCACGCGACCGATGGACGCTCCAGTCGAGACGTGACCCTCACGATAGCAGGCGTCGTCAATCGGGACGCTCGCCGGATGCATGCGACGACCGAGATTGATGGCACGGACGTGGAGACCTTCATCGATGGACGTACAGTGTACACCCAGTGTCGAGGACCTGGAGATGGATGGGGGGTCGAGAACCTGACCGTGGACCAGTGGCGGACGGCTGATCCCCTTGGCCGACAGGTGGCACTCCTCTTCGCGTCGTCATCGTATTCTGTTTGGAACGAGACACTCGACGGTGACGCTGTGACAGTGATCGAGGCGAGCGCGTCTGCTGATGCGCTGTCGAGGTTTGCGGAACGGGGGAACAGGCTCGCCGACCTCGGATCGGCACTGCAAGAGGCAACCATGCTTGTGCGAGTCGACACGACGGACAGCTCAGTCCGTGAGACAACACTCGAGTTTCGTATCGAAGATGGCGATGTGACCGCGGACGCGACAGTGACGACGATGTTCGATGGGTACGGTGACTCGGTGAACATCACCATCCCGCCATCAACGCAAACCGACGTCAGAGAACTGGGCTGTCCCGGCGTCTGATCTCTCCCCGTGAACAATGGGGTTTTAGACTCTCTCGCCCAATTGTGCCCCCAGTGATGCAGGATTATCATGTCCATACCACCTATTCGGACGGGCGGTTTCTCTCCTGGATGGTCGATGCGGCAGTGGATGCGGGACTCGACGTCGTCGGACTAGCCGATCACTGTAACGTCTCGACGCGTGCGGCGATGCGACGACACAAGTATACGTCCGGATATAACCTCGACCTCACCTATGAACGACGTCGTGAGGCGATCGAGGCGGTTCGCGTGGATGTCGACATCACGATCTGTGATGGGGTCGAGATGGACTACGATTCCCGTGACGAGTCCGAAATACGGGACTTCCTCACTGATGCCGACTTTGAGTACGCTATCGGTAGCGTTCACTTCGTCGATGGGGTGAACGTCCACGTCCCGGAACCATTTCGCGACCGGACCGAATCTGACCGTCGGAAACTCGTCTCGGACTACTTCGACGATCTGGAATCGCTGATCCGTTCTGAACTGTTCGAGATCGCAGCGCACGTCGATATCGTCGAACGCAACGAAGCGCTCCGTGGACTCGGTCGGGAGGAGGACTACCGGCGGATTGCGGACGCATTCACGGACTCACGGACAGTTCCCGAGATCAATGCCGGCCGGATCGACGCCGACTACGGTTCGTTCCACCCGAACTCGGCGTTCCTGGACGTCCTTCTCGAGTTCGACATCGACGTGACTGTTGGCTCGGACTCCCACCGGCCGGAACAACTCAGGGAGCGTGTTCCCCGCATTCGCAATCTCCTGACGTCCCGTGGGATCGATCCGGTGGGGCTCCAGGATCTCCGATGAGACACCAGTGTCCAGGTACCTCGCCACCCAGAATCGGTTGACAAACTCGGCTTCGACGGTCTTAAGTGCGCCATCGGCGTCTATCCCGACGAGACAGGCATCGCCTGTTTCACACCGTAGTAGGCTCACAGCCGAAGACTACGGAGGTGAAGAATGGCAGCAGCCGACACACAGAACATAGAAGACGCTGT
>CAZEDI010000082.1:0-9591 GCA_964510865.1 uncultured Halobacteriales archaeon | reverse complement strand
GTAGTGCGGCGACGAACACGTCCGTGCCAGAGCCGCTGCCCAAATCGAGCACGTCATCGCCCTCCTGGATGGCCCCCAGGTCGAAATGGTACCCCACGCCAGCAAAGGACTCTATTGCAGCAGTGGGAATCCGATCGAGATCCGCCGGTGGGTACCCCAGCCGTTCCGCGAGGTCACGCCCCATCTCGAAGTGATACTCTTCCCCGGGTGCTTCGGCTACGGCCCGATACACGCCTTTGACTTCACGTTCGAGCTGCTGGACGTCAAGTGATTTTGCCATTGTTAGCCACCTCGCTCGGTGACCACTAGGTCAGTCTCGACCGCAACGTTGTTCGCGATAACATCGACCAACGGTGATGTCTGTTCGACTCGCTCTCGAAGCTCGGCGAGTTCTTCCTCGGACGCGTCCGCGTCGATGTACGTGGTACAGGTAACCGTCTCGTATCCGGGACGGACATCCTCCGAGATCCCGAGGAATCCCCGCAGGTCGACATCGCCCGCTAACTCGAACCGGAGATCGGTGAGTTCGATGTCCATCGCTGCAGCATTCGCCGCATAGCCGACACTCAAACACGAGCCTAGCGCGGCAAGCAGGAGCTCCACCGCGTTTGGCGCCGTCCGCCTCCCGAGGATTTGCTCCGGTTCGTCTCCCTCGATCGTGAACTCTTGTGTATGAATTCGTTCCCCGGCTTGATCGAAATCGTCGATCGACGTCACACACCGTAAGGCGTCGGTCCATTCCGTTTCAGCGCGGAACGTGAATTGCCCGGTAGTCGGCTCCTCCGTGATCGCATCGATCGCGTCGCCGAGTTGTTCGACATCTACGCCGTTTGTTACTGACATGGGTTTGGTTCTCCATTGTGGGACGATAGGTGACCTCGAGATAATCCATCTATGCTGTTCGGCATCCGATGGTGGGTCATGATTCGTCCCCGGTACACCATCACGGGATCGAGAAACATGTAGGCATTTAGTGAAATCACTCCGGGCTGTGCCCTGTTTGCAGCGACTGAAAATTCGTCAGTCACTGCATGCAGTGACTTCCCTCGTTGGGGGATATGAATTCATTCGACTCAACTGGCGTCACCGTTCGTGAATTCATAGGATCCAAGAGATGGCCCAGTCCAAGTTCGATTGTACCTGGCCGCGAGGGGTTCATGCTAGGAGAGGTATTTTCACGAGCGAGACGAGCACTCATCGACCGTGTACTGGACAACTCCGAGAGACAGAACTGGACCGCCGAACTCGAATAAAATGATGAATTCGATGGTCGTTTTCTCACACGACCTGTAGATGGTCCTGCTGCAGTTCCTCGTCTGTGTAGTCTTGTCCGTGGACGTCCTGCATGTGTTTCTTGGCCAATTCGATCGCTTCCTCCTCGTTTTCCGATTGAATGATGAACCGGCAATCAGCCGCTGCCGACTCACAATCGAGTTTGTGTGCCTTCGCCATGTGGTATCACCGCACCGCAAAACCCGCTACGGCTTGGAGAGTGAGGTAGCTATCTAGTGCGAGTCCACCAGCCAGTGACTGCCTTTCATCGGCTGCAAGGAGAGCATCCACTGCACATCGCTGAAGCAGCCCCTTTTACTGGAGTATGTCTGTATACAGAGGAACGATCCACTCTGCATAGTGGTCTCATTTCCTGGTATTACTGGAAGATCTGATCTTCTCGATATGATCGGCGTAGGAGATCGCAATTTTCCCATCGTGATACTACTCTCGTGGCACTGGCTGAGATTACCCCTCGAGACAGTGTTCACCCTCAAAAATTGGCGGCCTCGGTACTCACGATTCACAATTCATCCACAGCGAATATGCTTAGCAGCTCTATCGAAGTCTCTCGTTCCGTTATTCAGTATGTAGCGGCCGCTACCTCGTCCAGGTCTCGTGGCCTGTCGTACTGTCGGATATCAGCAGTAGTGAATGCTGCGGTCGTCTTCAGAACGTGATTCGAGGTGCGAGTCGGCCGTTTTCACGACGTCCCCGATGTCACACCCGGCCTGTTGGACGTAGATGATCCCGGCATGTTTGAGTCCGGATCCTTCGACGAGCGAGAGGAAGTCGTCGTCGAACGTCACCAAGATCCAGTCGTTCTCGACTGCGTACAAGAGGTGTTCCCGATCGGGATCGCCCAATCGCTCTTCGTCACGAGCGGTGTAGACGGTCCAGCCGCGACGGCGGAGTCCGTCCGCAACTGGAATCCAGATACTCTCGTCACAGTATAGCGGCCTCATGCCGTGGCAGACTCGGCGGATCGGAAATCGTCGATGTTGTCGTAGTAGTAAGCGAGCGCACGATGGACGTCACCGAGCGAGAGGTCTGGATATAGCTGAGTTATCTCGTCGGGTTCATACCCGCTGTGCTCGTATGCGACCGCGATATCTTTCACCCGGATGCCGGTCCCCTCGATGGTCGGGGCACCGTCGCTGTGCTCGGGGTCCTGAACGATGCTCATAGACGCCTTTCGCGCTCTATCGGTAATAAAATCGTGGTCGGTTAGGATCCGACTGGGATCTCTGTCCACTGTGGCTACGACCAGCTCGCCTCAGAGACGTAGTCTACCGTCAAAAATCGGTGGCCTCGGCACTCATTGGGCTCGTCATCATCCCTGGGAGCATTCGGAGCGGTGGATCGTCATCGGCCGCCAGACGATAGGACAGACGGACCAAAGAACTTTGCCACCAGTCGCGCCAATCGCACCTCCGGGCATCCACAACCCTCATACCTCCCTCTCCCGTCCACCGACGCATGACCGTCTCACGGATCGTCGAGCTCGAAGGCCACATCATCGACTCGGGGATGATGCAGCGGGTCTTCGGGATCGTGATGGACATGGGGGGATCGTTCCACGTGGAGCAGTTCGACGTCGGAACGAGAAAGGACGAGCACTCCTACTGCCGGATGCAGGTGTCGGCGGATACCCAGGGGGAACTGCGCTCAATTCTCCACGAGCTCCATCAGAATGGCGCGAACATCGCCGACCCGATCGACGCAACCCTGGAGCCTGCGCCGCGCGATCAGGTCGTCCCCCGGAACTTCTACTCGACAACGAATCACCCGACACAGGTCCGCATCGATGGCGAATGGATCGACGTTGAGGACGTCGAGATGGACTGTGCGATCGTCGTGACACGGGAGGAGGACGGGGCACCGCGGGCCAGGACGAAGGTACTCAACGCAGTCGATGCAGGCGATCTCGTCGTCGCGGGCGAGGCGGGTATTCGGGTCCAGCCTCCCGAGCGACCGCGGGACGCCTCCGGCCCTTTTGGTTTCATGCAGGGCGGCATCTCCTCGGAGCGCCCGTCGGAGTCGCTCATCGCGGAGATCGCCGACGCAATCGTCGAAACGAAGAACGACGGCGGTAGCGTGCTTGTCGTCCCCGGTCCAGCCGTCATCCATTCCGGGGCCGGTGACGAGCTCGCACGACTCGTCGAGGCTGGCTACGTAGACATGCTCTCGGCGGGAAACGGCTTCGCCGTCCACGACCTCGAACGCGACCTCTATGGGACCTCCCTCGGGATGGACGTCGAGACGCTCGACCATCCACGAAAAGGGCATAAACACCATATCTACACGATCAGCGAAATCATCCGCGCCGGTGGCATCGAACGGGCAGTCGAGGATGGCCTCGTCGAATCCGGCGTGATGTACGAGTGTGTCACGAACAATGTTCCCTATGTTCTCGCGGGGTCGATCCGTGACGATGGCCCACTCCCCGACACGATCACTGATGCGGTAGAGGCCCAGAACGCGATCCGCGAGCAGGCGCACGAGGCCGACCTCGTAATCATGATGGCTACGCTGCTCCACTCGGTCGCGGTCGGGAACTGTCTTCCGTCCTCGACGAAAGTCATCTGTGTCGACATCAACCAGGCGACCGTGACACAGCTAGTCGACCGAGGCAGTGCCCAGGCGGTCGGCATGGTCACCGACATCGGGACGTTCGTCCCGCTGCTCGCGGAGTCGATCCTCGGAGCCGGGGACTAGCTCGACGCGCACGGGGTGGTCCCGAAAGGATGACACACTGGTGCGTCGTCCGACCTGGTGTTTTCTTTCGACCGGAGCAGCTGTCCCATCCAGTCGGCCGCCGCACGGACGCGGCATATCTGACACGAGAGATCGATGCAGTGCTCGATACTCCCCAACCGCGAATGCGAGGACGGCGCCAGGGCGGGATTCCGGGAGGGAGACAGGTCAGTCAAGTCGTTCTCCGACGGATTCGAGACCCGGTTCCGGGTGTATCGTGCGGTCACGTACGTCTACTTCCTAGTGTCCGGTGGGATCCAACGACAACCGTCGCAAGATCACCTCCAGGAGCTGAGCGATGCGCTCGTCGGATCGATCCGTGAGACGCTGGCGGAACTCAGTGTTGAGGTATTCTACTCCCGCCGTTCACCGTCGCTCCGCTCCCTGGCAGCTGCCACCACCAGGGGCAGCAGTATGGTCGCATCCCCGACGACCGTTGCGTTCCTGGCTTCCTTCTCCAGTTTCCCCCACGAGCGAGCCTCATCGAGCGTCGCGCCCGATAACCCTCCTGTATGATCCGGGTCCATCGTGAGCTGAACCCCATAGTCGTAGGCCCCCGGCGCGACGAGCATCGTCTGCAGGACGTAATTCTTGGGCACGCCCCCTCCGACGACGAATGCACCGGCCCGGTCGGCCTCGTTTGCGAGCGTGTTGAGTTCCGTCATATCGGCGAGTGCGTCCAGCGTGAACGCGGAGACCTGTGAGCGGATCCACGCCTGCAGGCCGAGGACGGAATCCTGGATCGCCGGGCAGTAGATCGGTACGTCGTGTTCATACGCCGCCGCCGCGATTCCTGGATCTTCGGTGACGTTCGCTCGCTCGTTCACTTCCGCATTCGCGCGTCCGAGAGCCGTCGTGAACTCCCTGATCGAGACGGTTTCTTCGATGTCGCGGAAGACCTCCTCGCGGAGATGGTGCTCGAATGCCGTGAAGTGTTCCTGGGGGAGGTAGACGTTGTAGATGCGGTCCACGCCTTCATCGCGGAGGGTTTCGTCGTGTTCCTTCGAGGACTTCCCCTCGGCCATCGGTCTGCCGTGATGGTGTTTTCCACCGATCGCCTCGATGGAATCGTGAGTGAGGTTCGCCCCGGTCGTCACGAGGGCGTCGACGTGTCCGTCCCGGATCAGGTCAGCGACGATAGCACGCATGCCGGCGGGGACCATCGCGCCAGCAAGACCGAGGAAAACGCTAACGTCGTCGTCGAGCATTCGGGCGGTGATGGCTACCGCCTCGTGGAGGGACTCGGCACCGAACCCGGCCTTCCCGTACTCGGCAGCGAGCTCGCCCACCGTCATCCCGGACCAGACCTCGGCGTGGTCGACGGGATCGTGATCGAATTCCTCGCGATCCTCTTCGGTCATGGCCTCGTTTGCCGAGGATGGCCTAACACGGTTCCGATTCTCCCCGACGTCCCTCCCTCGATATGCGTCACAGGCCCGTCGGGTGATCGACGTACGTCGTCTCCAGGCCCCACTCGGCGACCAGGTCCTGGAGCGATCGAACGCCGAACGTTTCCGTCGCGTAGTGACCTGCGAGGAAGACCGTGATCCCGGCCTCCTTTGCCTCGTGGTAGACCTGCTGTTTTCCTTCCCCGGTGATGAGTGCGTCGGCACCGACCTCGACTGCCTCTCCCAGCCAGTCGACGCCACTACCCGTGACGATTGCGATCTCCTCGAGCTGGTCCGGGCCGAACTCGAGTACCTGGACACCTGTCCCCCCGTGATCGAGTGATGTTTCGAGTCGATCGTGGACGGTCTCCGTCATGTGTGGTCCCGAGAGTGACCCCTGCTGGCCGATGTATTCGGAGTCATGCTCGCCGAACGGTGATCGATTCTCTAGGTCAAGGACGTCTGCCACGCCGGCCGCGTTTCCCAGTGTTTGGTGCCCGTCCAGCGGGAGGTGGGACACGTAGAGCGCAATATCGTTGTCGAACAGCGCGGCAAGTCGTCGGTATAACCGGCCGGTGAGCCGGTCCAGCCCACCCCATATGAGGCCGTGGTGGACGACCAGGAGATCGGCGCCAGCGCCGGCAGCGGATTCGATCGTCTCCGCCGCCGCGTCAACGGCAAACGCTACGTGTTCGATCTCGCCATCGTCGCCGACCTGCAGACCGTTCGCGCTCGCGTCGATGTCAACGTAATCCGCAGTACGAAGACGTGCGTCCAGTCGATCCGTGAGTGTGTGTAGGTCCATTTGGTCACCCCTCGTGTGCGTTTTCGTAGACGAACGTGCGGAGGAGCTTTGCAGCCAGGGATGCGGCTTGTCCGTCGTCACGATCGTTCACTTCGACCACGTCGAATCCAGCACAGGACGGCGCAACCCGAGCCACAACGTCCCGCATGGTGGCCGGCTCGAGGCCAAAGGGCTCGGGTGTTCCGGTTCCCGGCGCGTACCCCGGATCCGCAGCATCCACGTCCACGGACAGGTACACCCGATCCTCCTGCGCGAATGCGGGCTCCCAATCCGGAACGTCCGCGGGCGGGACGACCGTCACGTCCTCGTGTCCAGCGCGGTGCCACTCCTCCTCACTACCGGCACGGGCCCCCAGAACGATAGCCTCGTCGGCGACGTCGAGTGCTCGCTTCGTCGCCGTCGCGTGGCTCCAGTCGTTGCCGTCCAGTGCGTCCCGGAGATCGAGATGCGCATCCAAACAGACGTACACATCGGGATTCACCGCGTGGACACCGGCGACGGATACGGTGTGCTCACCGCCGAGAAGGAGCGGAACGGCACCATCCTGGGGTATCCCAGTAACCACACTCCCGAGAAAGTCCACGTACTCGGCAGCATCACTCCACGCACGGACGTCGCCATGGTCGTGGACATCGAGGTCGGTAAACAGTCGACCCGTTCGGTGGTCGAAGTCTTCGAACGGGGTCGCGAACTCCCGAATACGGGACGGACCGAACCGGGCACCTGGACGAAAAGAGGTAGACACGTCGAGGGGCGCGCCGACGACCACGTAGGCGGCGTCCTCGCGGTCGGCGTTCGCGCCTGGAAACCGCATCGTCCTAGCCGACAATCTTCCGTTGATCCTCGTATTCGAGGTACTCGATCTCGTCATCGGCCGATAGGTTCTCCCCCTCCGGGACTTGCATCGTGATGGTCTCGTACGTGTCGAGGTCCATCACCTGTGCGACGTCGGAATCTTCCATGTTGACGACCTGGCCGCCCTTCCGATCGATGATCGGAATCCACACCTTCGCGTCGACGGGTTGTGAGAGCTGACGCTTCTTGCCGTCGAAGACGCCGACGGCCTCGATACTTGCCTTCGCACTACCGTGTTTCCCGGGCTTCGCCGTACTATATGAGTTTATTTGGCACGGGACGCCGTCGATAATGACGTAGTTCCCCTCCTGGAGTTCCCGTACTTCCGTCTGCTCTCTCGCCATATCGGATTCTGGCTCCTTGGCGGTATAAACGGTTTGGAACGCCGACACGGCTTCGTCCCGGTACCGGGTACGAACCTATCAGGAGACCTCGGTCTCGATCCGGCCGTCAGCCGGTTCGACGAGGAGGTCAGTCACGACAAACCGGAGGAGGGCATCACGCATCGACGTCGTCGCCTGGGAAGCCCCGAGCGTCACCTGGTACGCGCTGGCACCCGTCATCGAGGTGTAGAGCATCTCGGCAACGGCGTGGGTGTCGACCGGCTTGAACACCTCTTCTTCGATCCCATCATCGAGAATCCGAGCGGCCGTCTCCACGTTGCTCTCGTAGTGCGCTTGGAGCTTCTCCCGGAATCCCGGGTGGTGGACTGCCTGGAGTCTGAGTTCGAGGAGCGCCAGCGAGAACGACTCCTCTTCCTCGCCCGGCTTGGTCACGAATCGATCGAGATATTCCCGTAACCGATCGAGCGGTTCCTCGGTCTCTGACTCCTCGAGTCGATCACCGATCCAGCCGATGACGTGATCGAGGAACGCCAGCATCAGGTCGTCTTTCGTATCGTAATGATAGTGCAAGAGCGACTTCGACTTGTCGAACTCATCGGCGATATCTTGCATCGTCAGGTTGGCGTACCCGTGTTTGCAAAGCGCCCGGTAGGTCGCACCCATGATCTCCCGACGTGTATCGTCCTGTTCCGACTCCGAGGACATGACTGACTCTTCGGTCAGTCCCTGCAAAAAGGTTCCGCCACCACTTGACTGACTGGGTAGTCAGGTTTTTGTACGGGTAGTCGCAACAGGCCGTATGGCCAGCGGACCCGGTGGCGGGAGTGATGATGACGACGAGTTCGACGAGCTTCGTGCAGACGACGGGAACGCGATGCTCCGACTCTTCCTGGAGTATGGCCGGGGGGAACGATTCCGGTTCGCGGTCGGAGGGATCGCGAGCATCCTTTCGACCCTCATGGAACTCGTCCCCGCGTTCCTCCTTGGCGTGGCGATCAACTCGTTCCTGGCGAGTGACCAGCCATTCCAACTGCCGTTTGTCCCGGATGGCGTAGTCCCGACCGATCTCGTCGGGCAGTTCGTCTTCCTCATCGTCTTGCTCGCGGGATCGCACGTCCTCGGTGCCGTCCTGGGGTGGGTCAACAGCTGGGCCTGGAACGGTTTCTCCCAGCACTTCCAGCATTCTGTCCGGGTCGATACCTACGATGCAATGCAACGCCGGGAGCTCGGCTTCTTCGACAACCGACAGACGGGCGAAGTCATGTCCATCCTCAACAACGACGTAAACCAGCTCGAGAACTTCCTCACCGGGAGTCTGAATACCTTCATCGGTATCACCTTCCGCGTCGGGGGGATGGGCATCGTGATGTTGATCCTGAACTGGAAGCTCGGGATCATTCCCGCAGTTGTCATTCCTGCGCTTGGATACGCGAGTTGGGTCTTCGTCAACCGTATTCACCCGAAATACCAGACGGTGCGTTCCTCCGTCGGGCAACTGAACTCGCGGCTCGAGAATAACCTCGGTGGTATCGAGGTCGTAAAGTCCTACACGACGGAGGACTTCGAAACCGACCGCGTCGAAGAGGCCTCACAGGGATACCTCGATGCTCAGTGGAATGCTATCACGACGCGGATCAAGTTCTGGCCCACCCTCAGACTCCTCACCGCCGCCGGCTATACCCTCGTCTTTCTCATCGGTGGCTACTGGGTCATGGCAAACCGTGGCGTCGTCGGCCCGCCACTTCCGTTCTTCAACGGCCCGGGACTCGACGCCGGGTTGCTCGTTACGTTCCTCATGTACTCCCGTCGGTTCATGTGGCCGATGCGCCGATTTGGCCAGATCATCAACGATTATCAGTACGCCCAGGCGGCCGGCGAGCGGATCGTCGGCTTGCTCGACTCCGAACCGACCGTCGCAGATTCCGAGGACGCCATCGTGCTCGACGACGTCACGGGGCACGTGTCGTACGACGGTGTCGACTTCGCCTACGAGGACGAGAAGGGGAACCAGGAGATCGTCCTTAACGACGTTTCCTTCGACGTCGAACCCGGTGCGTTCGTCGGGCTCGTTGGCCCCACTGGGGCCGGCAAGACCACGCTAATGAAGCTCCTGATGCGGATGTACGACGTCGACCGCGGCGCGATCAGGATCGACGGTCACGACATCCGC
>CAZEDI010000081.1:0-10054 GCA_964510865.1 uncultured Halobacteriales archaeon | reverse complement strand
CGCGGACGGCACTGTGCGAGTCATTTGTACCGAGTGTGGAGAAAAAAATAGCGGCGATTTTCGTTTCTGTAGCAACTGCTCTGCGGAACTCCCTGAGTGACGAAGGGATACGTACAGGCTAGAGCATCAATGCCGCAGTAAGATGAAATGGGCTCTCCTAGATCGATGTATCCAACCTTTTGTAGTCGCGGCCAAATCTTCGGTATGGTCCGAGAGTGGGATCGGGCACCTGACGTGACTGCCCCCCTAGCACGACCGGAGAACGCGAACGGTAGAGGGGAATACACCGGGGACGACGTGGAGTCGTTCACACTCAGCGATCGACTGGTCTATGGGCCAGTCGTCCTCGCTTTCTTCCCGGGTGCATGGTCCGGCACCTGCACTACTGGGGTTTGTGAAATTCGCGATTGGTATGCTGATCTGGAGTCACTGGACGCTCGCGTCTTCGGCGTGAGTGCTGATACGCCGTGGTCGCAACTCGCATTCATCGATGAATACGATCTCAATTTCCCCCTCGTCTCGGCGTTTACCAACGACATTATCGAGGCCTATGATGTCAGAGGTGGCGACGGTATACTCGAGGGTATCGCGAGCCGAGCGGTGTTCGTGATCGACGAGGAACAATCGGTGACGTATCGTTGGGATTCTAAAGACGGCGAGCTTCCGGATCTTTCCGAGATCGAATCTGCGGTCGAGTCAGCCGTCGAAGAGTAAGGAATGCCCACGTCGGATGTTGGTTAGTTCTCGCTAGCATCCACAATCTTACTCCGAAACGAGGTGTGTGGACCAACGTCGATCGGCACCAGTCCCGAACTCGTCCCGGATCTCAACTCCACGTGAGAAGAGGAACTCGGTGAACAGCAGAAAACATGACAAGTACTGGGAGGACATTCTCGGTCAGGTGAAGGGTAGCTCGTGACCTGTCCGGACAGATGACCCGGAGAGGTTTTAGGCCGCCATCGGATAGGAACAGTCAATGAGTAACGCGCCTACACCGGAGGTCTACGAGCGTGGTCGGGGCATGGACGCCCATAACGAGGTGATGCGGGAGACGCGCGCTCGCAATGACGCCTCCTATGATCCGCGGGAGCCGACACGGGTCTGGATCGATGAAGATCGGACTCCCGATGGTGTGTACGACTCTCTTACGATCATCCTCAATACCGGGGGATGCCGGTGGGCGCGCGCCGGTGGCTGCACGATGTGTGGCTACGTAGCCGAGTCGGTCGAGGGAGGAACGGTCCCACACGAGGACTTGATTGCGCAGGTGGACGCAGCGCTGGCTCACGAGAAGGAACATGCCGAGCGACCATGCGAACTAGTGAAGATGTATACGTCGGGATCTTTCCTCGACGAGCGCGAGATCCCAGCGAAGGCTCGAGCCGAGATCGCGGAGACGTTTTCAGACAGGGCCCGATTGGTCGTCGAGTCCCTCCCGGACTTCGTCGATTCCGAAAAGCTCGCGGACTTTACAGGTAGAGACCTCGCGGTCGACGTTGCGGTCGGTCTCGAGACGGCGACCGACCGGGTGCGGCGTGATTGTGTAAATAAGTACTTCGCCTTCGATGACTTCGAGGACGCGTGTGCAGAGGCACACTCGGTGGGCGCGGGCGTGAAAGCGTATCTCCTCATGAAGCCTCCTTTCCTCTCGGAATCGGAAGCCATCGCGGACATGAAGGAGTCGATTCGACGGTGTGCCGAGGTTGACGGTTGTCACACAGTCTCGATGAATCCGACGAACGTCCAGTCCTATACGATGGTCGAGGGGCTCTACTTCGCCGACGGTTACCGGCCACCGTGGCTCTGGTCAGTGTGCGATGTGCTCGAATCCACAGTCGACGTCGATGCTATCGTCGTTTCCGATCCGGTTGGGCACGGCTCTGATCGAGGTCCACATAACTGTGGAGAATGCGACGACACGGTACAGACGGCTATCAAGGACTTCGATCTCCGGCAGGATCCATCGGTATTCACGGAGGTTTCTTGTCCGTGCGAACGGACCTGGGAGGAAGTGACACGTCGCGAAACAGCGTATTCTCTGCCCCTCGTTCGCTGAACAGTCGAACTAGACTGTGATCATCACGGTGGGTGTTGGTTTGTGACTCTCTAAGGCCGAGAGAATTCGTCCGCCTTATTCGAACACCATCGTTACGCGAACGGCTCCAAAATACCCTGCCCGTCAGTATTTCCGAGGTGGGGCAACGTCGCCCGTTCAGGGTGGGGCATCAATACGGCGACATGTGCTCGTCCCCCAAGAACGCCAGCTACGTTGTCTTTCGAGCCATTGGGATTCGCTTGCTCCGTGACTGTCCCGTCGGATTCACAATATCTGAATAGAATACGGTCCTCGCGCTCGAGTGCGGACAGTTGGTCGTCCGTCACCTCGAAGCGTCCTTCACCGTGCGCGATTGGGAGTTCTATCACATCGCCCTCTTCATATGCGTCGGTCCATGGGGTGTTTGCGTTCTCCACTCGAAGGTGAACGTGTTCACATCGGAATCTGGCCGTATCGTTTGTCGTGAACGCGCCCGGCGTGAGACCCGCTTCGCAGCCGATCTGACAGCCATTACAGATCCCAAGGAGGGGCAGACCGTCCTCCACATGCTGCCGTACTTCTTCGAGAATGGGCTCACGCGCGGCCATCGCCCCAGCGCGGAGGTAGTCGCCAAACGAAAACCCTCCCGGGAGGACGACACCGGTCGCATCAGTGGGGAGACCATCCTTGTACCACACGAGATCAGCGTCGATTCCCAGGTAGTCCAAGGCGCGTACCGTATCACGGTCACAATTCGACCCCCCGAATTGCAGGACGGCGACTGTCATCGCGGTTCGACCTCCACCTCGTAGTCATGGATGGTGGGGTTCGCGAGGAGCCGCTCGGCCATTGCTTCTGCCCGCTCACTTGCTGCCGCCTCGTCCGCCGCTTCGAGATCAACTTCGAACACGTCTGCGGATCGGAGGTCGGAGAGTTCGAAGTCCAGCCGTTCCAGCGCGCGCTGTGTCGTTTGCGCCTCTGGATCGAGCACCCCGTGCTTTAACCGGACAGTTACTGTGGCGGTATAGGCGGTCATTGTCGATGAGACAGTGAGCCCGAGCGAAAATAGTTCCGACTCGAAATTCTGACGCGGGTTGTTCCGCTTATTTCATATCCTGAAGCTGCGCGATGAGCTGTTTCTGATCGTCCCCGCCACTGACAGTAAGATCGCCATCGTGGTCATGCTCATGGACGGAAACGGCATCCGCGTCATCGAGATCGGTCTGCTCTCCATCGTTCTCCTGTTCGGATTCGTCGTAGCTCCCGAAGCCCATGAACACGCTGGGCAGTATCCGGTTGAAAGACTTGTGATCCGAGCTCGTGCTGGGACTCGATAGCATAGAGATGGCGGTTGAACACGGCTCACTCTCTGTAGAACCGTCGGTAGATGCGAGGAAACACCGACACGCCACTATCTCGGTATCGCCGATACTCGGGATACACCAACAAATAGACTGGATGTCTGAATCGGAGACGGTGACAGTGCCAGAAACGTCACGTTTCACCGTCTAATTCCCAATGGCCTGCATCACGTATCGTGCTGATCCTTATTCCAGAAGAACCCGTCCTGTCATCTCTGGTGGAGGGGTGATCCCTATGAGCGATAGAAGGGTAGGGGCCACGTCCGAAAGTTCGCCCCCGTCATGAATTCGCATTCCACCCCGTGTCCCGTCAGGAGCCAGATAGATGAACGGGACGGGGTTGAATGTGTGCGCAGTATGTGGTTCGGCTGTCGTCCCCATGTCATCGGCATTACCGTGATCCGCGAGGATGATGACATGAGCACCAGCGGCCTGTACAGCCTCAACAAGCCGCCCGAGTTGTTCGTCCACGGCTTCCACGGCTGCCACAGCTGCCTCGAAGTCCCCCGTATGCCCGACCATATCCGGGTTTGCGTAGTTCAGAACGAGTACATCGGGATCGTCAGTGCGGACAATCTCGATGGCGACGTCGGTTACCTCGGGCGCACTCATCTCCGGTCGTTCGTCATAGGTAGGTACGTCCGGGCTCGCAATGATTTCGCGGATCTCACCATCGAAGACCTCTTCGCGCCCGCCGTTGAGGAAATATGTCACGTGGGCGTATTTCTCCGTCTCCGCGATCCTGAGTTGTGTTTTCTTGTTGTTTGCGAGGACTTGACCGAGTGTCACACCGGGCGAACGCTGTGGAAACGCAACTGGAAGGTCGAACGTTTCATCGTACGACGTCATCGTCGTGAGGTGAAGCTCCGGGGGATCAGTCTCGAATTCCCATGTAGGCTCGATGTCAACGAGCATCCGGACGAGTTGGCGCATTCGGTCTGCACGGAAGTTGAAGGTGATTACTGCGTCCCCATCCTGTAGAGCCGGGCTGTCCCCAACCGTTGTCGGGACAATGAACTCGTCGGTCTCTCCCCGATCGTACGCCTGCCTGACCGCATCACGTCCGGAGTCAGCATGGTGTTCTGCACGTCGATGCACGATCGCATCGTATGCCTGCTTCGTCCGCTCCCAATTCTCGTCACGATCCATGGCGTAGTAGCGACCGGAGACCGTGGCAACGTCCCCGGTCCCAAGGTCCTCGATGGAAGTTGCGAGTTCCGCGAGGAATTCGTCTGCGATCGTTGGTGCCGTGTCCCGGCCGTCAGTGAAGGCATGCGTGACAGCCTCAACACCCCGGTCGGCAGCAGCCTCAATCAATGCATGAAGATGAGTGTGATCTGAATGCACCCCGGCATCGCTGACCATGCCCGCCAGGTGGATGCGGCATTCGTTCTCCTCCGCGTATTCGAACGCCTCTGTAAATGCGTCGATCTCGAAGAATGACCCGTCTTTGATAGCTCGATTGATGCGAGTGTGAGCTTGTTCGACAATCCGCCCTGCACCGATTGTGAGGTGACCTACCTCGGAATTTCCCAGGCCCCCTTCGGGGAGGCCTACACTCCGTCCCCACGTCGTCAAGGTTGTACACCCCCCGCGATCGCGGTACTGATCGAAATTCGGGGTGCGAGCCGATCGAACGGCGTCTCGGCGGTCGTGATCCGCCAATCCCCATCCGTCGAGAACGATCAGCGCAGCGTCCATACGAGAGGGACTCGGTCCTCAGTCAACTATGCTTCGTTCCAGGTGGGTCACCTGGCCGTGGTCTTCGCATCCGTGGCTTCTGGAACTAGGGGTTAGTCTGCTCCTTGGGGTGGAACGTATCCACAGTGGGGACATTGCTGGTATCCCTGGACGGTAGCCGTTCGGCGTGTTTCGGATCCGTCGCAGTTTGAACAACTCATCGTACGTCAATATCTTGGCTCTATTCACAAAAGGATTTGTACAGACGTCCATCAAAGTCATTTGATCCTTATATTGTATACTATTCCCATGGGTTACACGGGCATGGTCTGTCCGACGTTTCTTCCACGAATAGGTTTAATGTCGGGGTCGAAGCACGTATGTTCGTGACACTGGATCCGGTTCACTTCGATGGCATCCTCCGACTGGCGAGTCGGATCCGCCCAGCAGTAGACGAGCGCGATCATCAGGCGTTTGCCGAAACCGTCTGGGAGGAGTTCCTTGACCCGCTTCGCCATGACGGAATCGATGTGATCGAGCCAATCGAACAACGTCGACGTCGAACCGTCGATTCGGAAACCATCGCTCTCGAAGACGATCCGTTTCCGACCCGCCATGGCCTCGATTCCGGGACGATCAATCCGACTACCTTCAAGAACGGCCTCGTGGTTGACGTTGCGCAAGCAGCGATGAGTGCAGTTCCATCCGACCTTCAGCTTCATCGTGCCCGAACTATCGTCAAGACGGTACACGCGAGCGATATCACTGTCGACGTTGACCAGGACGATTGGCTCGGTGACGATGAGGGGTACTGCCGACAACGTCTCCTGCAGGTGCCACGTGTCGATCGCTTTGAGCAGCGAGTTGTTCACGTGCTCGCGCTCTATTTGGCCGAAAGCGAGCATGCGCTGACACAGGCAGATGTCGTCGAGGACCTCTTGGTCCTCGATGGGCCGATCTATCCCAAAGGCCTCCTCGAATGGAGGGGGCGGGACGCTCGACTCGGTGATCTCCTTGCCGAATCGGAGAAGCCACGAACTGTTGTTGCGAATTACCTCCGACTTGTCGAGCGTTTTGTCGACCGAGAGGTCCCCCTCGTAGGGTTCGTCAAGTCTCCCGGCGAGCGGACGATCACTCGAGCAGTACGCTCCACAGAGGGCAATGCCCCCTGGATGAATGACACAGCGTTTTTTGAGCGAATTCTCTCGGGGGCGAATGAGGATCTAGCTATAACGAATTGGTTCATCTCGCGGGGAGGGGCTGATCGGATCGTTTCCCGCGATGGCGATGTCCTGGGCCTCGAGCGTCGACTTGACGCGCGAGCATATGAGGTCGCGTTTTGTGTCATCTTCGATCGACGTGAAGGGCATCTCTTCCGAATTGAAACCCCCTTCGCCTTCGCGCAGAACGCGGAGTTCCGCGAAAAGATCGTTCGTCAGATGCTGTCGGGGATCGCCAGTGAGCGGGGGCCGCCACCGGTCGTTGCGAAGGCAGACGAGCTCGCCCGGATCAGTCTCGTTGAGAAAGAGACTCTCCATGATGCGCTCGAACGCGAGTTCGACGCTGACAGAGATCGATCCTACAACGATGCCCGTTGGGGGCTCGAATTCGAGGGAACCTAGTGAGTTTGTGTCTCGACTGATTCGATTTCGACAGTGACCTCCTCGGGTGAGACTCTGATGCGAGCAAACTGTGTTTGCACGTGCTCAGTTGCTGCTTCTAGTGCCCGTTCTCTGGTCTCGAACCCCCGAGGCATAGGAGTCTCGAAGGCAAGATTCACTTCCCTGTCAGCGACATCTTGGCGGGTCCCCCCACTCTCTACTTCGTAGAACTCGTCGCATACCCACTCGTATGGCGCGTCGTCGTCTGGTGCCCCCCTAAATGCAGGGGCCTGTTCTCCGGGTTCGTATAGCGTTCCCGTCAGTTCAGTCCCGCCAGCCTGTCCCCGTATCTGAAGCACGGCGTCACTTGGAACTGGTCCCACAAATAGCGCTCGCTGGAGAAACAACTAGACAGGTGGGTACCCGTATACAACCCAGTGGATCGACGAGCGCGATGCATATACGTGCAACAACACTATACAGTATATGGCCGTTGACGAATCGAAAATCGCGACACGCGTTACTCTCTCATATCCAGCGGACCTGTCGAAACATGCGAGCAGGCGTATCCGGGACGCGTACTACCGGACGTACCTCGGACGGGTGAAGGATACGGTAGAAACGGGCGACGTCTGGGAGGAATTCACCGACATTGGTTGTTGCGGTTCTGGTACCGACGTGACGCTGCACGTCGAATCAGTCGATGGAGGATCACGGGTCACCGAAGAGACAGCATTCGAGTTCGTTGAGCGCGATGCCGAAGGGCTCGAATCGGCGTGGGCTGCGCAGTATGACGAACCAGATCCAGTCTAAGATGATATATTGGCGAATTTCCACTTTTGTTCAGCAGGAAGAATAGACAGTCCCACTGAGGTCCTGTCATTCATCTGAGCCAACACCGGCACCTGGAGGTTTATCGGGAAGATCCCGACGGTCGGCCTCGAGACCGAGTTCGTCGAGTGCTGCCTGCAGGTGCTCATCATCCACGTAAGCCGCACCGGAAGCGACGCGGTTTGCGTGAGCATGGGCGAGCACCTCTCCTCGTCGCTCGTCGGGAATTGCATACTTCTCGATCACCAGTTCGATCGTGTGACCGTTGTTGTCCCGGGTGTAGAGTGAGTGGAACGCGCCCCGATCGTATTCACTAAACCGGTGACCAGCGTCAGCGAGCGCTGTCTTCACGTCCGAAAATGCGTCTGCATCAATCCGGAACGCGAGGTGATGGACGGTCCCAATGGTGTGATGTGGTGGTGTCGAGTCGGAGGGGCGATCCTCTCCCACGAAGAACGTGAGAAGACGGCCATCACCTGTGTCGAAGAACAGGTGCGTGAGCTCCGGCTGATCCAGGTTCGGCTGACGTAGGACGAGCTCCATTCCGAGGAGGTCGCGGTAGAACGACACGGTATCCTCCACGTTGCTCCCTGTTACCGTGATATGATCGACCCCTTGAACGTCGATGGGAGCTCCGACAGGCCCGGACCCCACCTCGAACGAATCATCTGACATGGCCGGTGGGACGATTGGCGTCCCAATATACCCACGGGAGGACGAGCGATTCGATATACAGTACAACTGGTCTGTAGGATCCGGTGATCGTTTTCATCGGTGCTCACGACGGGGACGACGACCTTTTATTGAATCTCAGTGTATTGAAGTACCGATGACCGCGAAGTTCGTGGACGCTCTTGAGGCACATGGGGCGTTTGAGAGGGACGACGGGCGGTTCGTCGTGACTACAACGCCCTTTGACGCGTGGGTGTGGATCGAGCCGGGTACGGAAAATCCCTGTCTCCTCATCGAAGTTTGGGTCCCCGATATCGATGACGCTGTGGAGGATGAATCCGTCGCTGATATCGTCCGCGATGGCTGGTTTGAAACGTTTGAGCGCCGTATTTCGGCTGTCTCAGGAATCACGTATACAGAACCCGAGACGACAGTCGAGCAGATTACTGATACGGAGGTTCGCGTGTCATTTACCCTCGAGCTATCAAATCAGCGGTATATAGGCCGGGACGCAAAGGCGCTTGTTGACTACGTCGAAGGGACGTATCTCCAGGGAACGATACCCGGATACGACTATCGCGATCCTGTCGATAGCATGCTTAGACGAGCTGGTGACCGCTCAGAGGGCGGGGGGCGACCGAAACTGTGAGTCGAGTATTCACTCGTTGATACGAACATCTCTACATGGTGAACCCGCTACCCGTCAATCCATAGCGATATAGGTTTGGGTGCTATCGACACCCTCCACACCGTGGATTTCTTCGGCGACGATTTCCTTGACTGCTGCAGTGGTTTCGACGTGTATCCGGGCGATTAAATCGACGTCGCCTGCGACGATGTGTACCTCTTCCACCCCGTCGATCGCTTGAATGTCCGTGCGGAGCCGGTCCGCGTCACCAGTTAACGCCTTTATCATGATGTATGCAGTGACCATTGTTACTCACCTCCTGCTAGGGCCGTGTTTGCCTCCCCAACGATGATCTGCCGGACATCATCAAGGACATCGAAATCCGCGAGAACGGCAAGGCGATCTCCCTCTGTCATCGATTCCTCGGGTGATCCGATGCCCATGGGCTTTCCTTCTTTCGCGAATGCGAGGACTTTGGAGTCGCCTGGGAGTTCTAACTCTTCCAACGAATAACCGAGCATCGGTGACGCGGACGTGACTTTCAGTTCCAGCACCTGGAGGTTCTCCGCCACGTCGACGATCGCTCGGACGTCCCCACCGAGTAATGCGTTCATGGCGGCGATCGCCCCGAGACGCTCGGGATAGACGATCTCGTCTACCTCCGATGCGTACTTCCGGTAAATCTCCTCCCGGTAGTCCTCGTCGATTCGGAGAACCGTGCGACAATTGTGGTGGTGGGCGATCATACACGCGACAAAGTTCGTGTTGAGATCACCTGTAAGCGCACCGAGAGCGTCGGCATCCTCGATCTTCGCGTCAATGAGCGTGTCTTCTTGCGAACCGTCACCATGGACGACATCGATCCCACGGTCCCTCGCGCGTTCGACTTTCTCCGATTCCCACTCGACCATCGCGACATCGTGTTCTGCATCTCTAAGCACCTCTGCAGTGCGAAGACCAACTCTCCCGCCACCGATGATAACGAACCGCATTGATGCGTGTACCTCCGCCCCGGCAGGACATAAAGCCTAGCACGCGTTGTGACCCGAATTCCACGGGATCTCCTCGATGGTCGTATCGACATTGGGACCTTACAATAGTCATCATAGAACTGCCGAGGGTGGGGGGCAAGGATTTTTGCGACCTGGCGGAGTACCGGTCTGCATGGTTGATGCGTTTATCATGGTAAAGACCGGGACTGGCCGGTCGGAATCGGTGGTGGAGGCGATTAGAGAACTTGACGGTG
>CAZEDI010000080.1:0-10107 GCA_964510865.1 uncultured Halobacteriales archaeon | reverse complement strand
CATCCGTACGTACCCCGACTGCCCAGCGAGATCTTGGTGGGCTGGAATCACGTGGGTTGGTTGAAGCGCCTGGAGCATTTCATAGAGGCCTTCCTGGCGCAGGTGGCCGGAGACGTGGATGTCGTCATAGATGCGAGCACCTTGCATCTGGAGGAGCTGCTCGGCCTGATAGCGCTGGCCCTCGTTGGTGGGCTCGGGAATGACACGTGCTGAGAAGAGGACCTTGTCACCCTCATCGAGCTCGTACGGCGTCTCCCCGCGGGCCATCCGCGTGAGCATAGCACGAGGTTCACCCTGGTGACCGGTGACGACCGGGAGGTAATCCTCTTTGCCCTCCTTCATGATCCGGGTGAACGTGCGGTCCACCGACTTGCGATGGCCGTACATCCCAAGTTCAGCCGGGAACTCCGCGAAATCGAGGCGTTCTGCGGTGCCCGAATACTTCTCCATCGACCGTCCCAGAAGGACGGGCTGACGACCAATGTCTTTCGCGAACTCCACCAGACTCGTCACACGGGCGATGTGAGATGAGAATGTCGTGGCGACGATACCCCCGTTGTAGTCCTCGAGCGAATAGAGTACGTCCTTCAGGTGGGCACGTGCGACCGACTCACTCGGTGTACGCCCCTTCTTGTTCGCATTGGTGCAATCCTCGATGTAACAGAGGACGCCTTGACGACCAATCTCGCGAAAACGCTTCATGTCGATCGGATCGCCCAGTACGGGCGTGTGATCCACACGTTTGTCGAGACCGTATACGACCGCACCTTCCGGCGTGTGAAGGACGGGGTTGATCGCGTCGATGATTGAGTGCGTCACGTTCACGAACTCGAGATCGATATTATCGCCGATGGAGGTCGTCTCGCCAGCCTCCATCTTCACAAGTTCGTTATCGACACCGAACTTGTCCTCGGACTCGATCATCTGCTTGACGAGCTCGATAGTGAATGGTGTCGCGATGACCGGTGCGTCGTATCGGTGAGCGAGCTTCGAGATTGCACCGACGTGGTCGAGGTGACCGTGGGTCGGGACAATAGCTTTCACGTCACCTTCGAGCTGTGACATCACCCGATCGTCAGGGATCGCGCCCATGTCGATCAAATCGAGACTGTGCATCCGCTCCGTCTCGACGTCATCGTGAATCAATACCTTCGAGAGATTCAAGCCCATGTCGAAGACGACGACTTCGTCCCCGACACGGACGGCCGTCATCTGCCGGCCGACCTCTTCGTATCCGCCTATAGTTGCGATTTCAACGTCCATGATTGTAGCTCCGAGTGGAGCCGCCCGTTGGGTACGACTTTCCCACGGGCTGCCGGCGCTGGTGCCGGCCGCCCGCGATCGTATCCGGGGCGGCTGGCTCTCGGTTATCTCGATGTTGGAACCCCGATGGTAAAAAGTGACTGAAATAACATTGTCCTCGACAAAACGGTGTAACGGACTGCCGGGACGTCCTTCGGACAGTTTTTCACGCTTGCGGGGTTCGCTGTTCGTATGACTGTCGACGACGTGGTTACGCTCGCCGAACGGGCGGCGATAGAGGGCGGCCAGGTCGCCATGGATCATTTTCGGACCAGTCGGTACACGGTGCGTCAGAAATCCGGAAAGATGGACCCCGTTACGGAGATCGACCTCGCTGTCCAGGAACGCATTGTCGACGTTCTCCGGGCGGAAGGAATCGATGACGAGATAGTCGGCGAGGAGGAGGGCCTCGAGTCTAGCGTCCCCGCCTCGGGACGTACGTGGGTGATTGATCCAATCGACGGCACCAACAATTTCGTCCGTGGGACGCGACTGTGGGGTGTCTGCATAGCCCTCGTTGCGGACGGAGAACCCATCGGCGGTGTTACTCACCTCCCGGCAATGGGGGATACATACGTTGCGGGAGACGATGCGACCTGTAACGGCGAGGCCATTTCGACCAGTGCTCGCTCTGACCCTGCGGAATTGATCGTTGCGCCGATATTCGGTTTGCGGGCAGTGAATCGTCCAGCGTATCGACGCGTCACGGCCACGATCCTCGATACGTTCGGCGACGTTCGGCAAACGGGGAGTGGTCAGGCGACGCTTGCCATGATCGCGTCCGGTGGCCTGGATGCTGCCGTGTCGACGATCCACCTCGCTCCTTGGGATACACTCGTGGGCGTTTCGCTCGTCAGAAAGGCGGGTGGCCGCGTGACTGATCTCGATGGGAACGAGTGGCATCATGACAGCACGTCGATGGTTGCGACGGATGGGGCTGCCCACGATCACGTGTTGGACGCGATCCGTACGACGAAGTAGAGCCGGTCGTGCAGATCGTCTTTGCAGCGAACGATGCCGAGACGACCTGAGAAACACACTGCTCGTCTATCTGATCGAGGTTCCGGGGAATCCCCCGTTGAGGAACGTGGGGAGTTCGTCGAGGCCAAAGACGCTTGCAGGCATGTCCAATTCCACTAGTTCGCGGATCTTTGCGGCCATCCCTCCCGTGACGTCTTTCCGCTCGCTTTCGCCGACAACGTCCGCGACTGCTTCGTACGTGGTGATCTCTTCGATCACTTCGCCATTTTCGTTGAGGACTCCCGGGACTGTCGAACACATGCCAACCCGATCTGCGGTGAGTCTCCTGGCAAGCTCTACGACGAGCTCATCGCCCGACAGGACCGTCACCCCGTTCTCCCTGTGGATGACGCCATCACCGTGGAGGACTGGTACGAAGCCCTCCTCGAGCATCGCCTCGATGCTCCCTGTCGGCACGTCGAGGATACCCGTGTCGTCCCGTGAGGCGAAGGAAAGTGGGTGGACTGGGAGTGCAGAAATATCTCGCTTGTGGAGCCGATCGAGCACGAATTGGTTGAGCGTCGTCATCGCGCTGTGGATGTCCATGGCTTCCCTAGCATCCCATGTCCCCCGGTTGGTGTTCACGCCGTGCAGATCTGCATGGTAATGGCCAAAACTCCCGCCGCCGTGGACAAGAACGATCGGCTCGTCGACCATCGCAATGGCGTCTGCGGCCCGGTCGAGTGCGGGGCCATCTAGCGTCTCCCGGCGTCCTTTCTCCGTGATGACGCTCCCGCCGAGTTTCAGGACGATCACGCTCACTCACCTCGACTCACGGCACAGTCCTCCTGAATCGAGTGTGGCTCGAAACACCGACTCACATTCTGGTGTGTGTTCGAGTGCTCGTTCCGTCTCCGACTCTGGATCGAGTGCAACGATACAGCCACCCCCACCAGCACCTGTCAATTTCGCCCCGAGGGCTCCTGCATCCCGAGCTGCCCATACCATTGCATCGAGGGTGCGAGAGGAGACACCGATCGCCGAGAGAAGGCCGTGGTTGACGTCCATCAGTTGTCCGAGTTCGGCGATCGCTCCGTCATCTCCCGCCGATGCCTCATCGAGGAGGGTTTCGCCTTCTCCGACGAGATCACCGATCGCGGAGACTGCATTTGCGACGAAGGTATACTCCTCTTTCAACGCTCGGACGTCAGCAACAAGCGTGCCCGTATCCCCCGAGCCCCCGTCGTATCCGATGACGATCGGAAGATCCGGGGAGTCGATCTGCCTGCAATCGTCGCCTTCCACACGAACTGCGCCACCCATGGTCGAACAGTATGTGTCCGCACGGGAGGCTTGTCCGGACTGGACCTCGTTTTCGACACGGTAGGCCCTGTCGGCGAGTTCCTCGCGATCTAACTCGACGCCCAACTCCCGTGTCGCGGCGTCGATGGTCGCTACCGATACCGCAGCCGAGGAGCCGAGTCCGGCGCCGAGGGGAATATCGCTTTCTACGGTCACCGTAAAGCCTGCGTCCGGCGCGTCCGCAGCCTCGCGAGCCTGGTCGATGGCTGTTTCCACGTAACTCGTCGCGGCTTCGAGCAACTGCTCGGGTACGTCGACTGCAGGCGTTTCCCAGCCGTCCCCTCCGTATTCAACGGCGAATCCCGAGAGCGTGAGTTCGTCGGAATGGATTCGGAGCCCGCTTGCCCGCTGTTCGACCGACACGCTGGCTCGACGCTCGATCGCACAGGGGACGGCGGGTTCGCCATAAACCACAGCGTGCTCCCCGAACAGATAGATCTTCCCCGGGGCGCTCGCTCGTTCCATGTGCTCACTCGTGACTGCGGGGGGCTAAAGCGTGTCGCGTCTCACCGTCGGTTACTTGCCGATGCGTGGCAAACGTTCACGTATGACCGCTTGCACCTACTGCGATCACGAGGTAGAACGACATACTCCCGTCACCGTGTATAACGGGGTGAAAGCCAACGGCCGGGAGGTTGGTGTCTTCTGTAACTATGCCTGCCTCCAGCAGTTCGTCGAGGAGCGAGACCTCATCGCCGGCGCATGCTGTGAAATCGACATCCCCTAGGGGATCGCCATGGACTTGGGCAGGGGAATACGTCCCGGACAACCCCGAACGTTTATGAACATTGACTGACTAGACAGTCAACATGGGTTGGGCGCTACGCACGCGTGGAACAAAAGATCGGGGGATGGAGGACATCCGTGCGGACGACGAAAACGCCATCTGGAAGCTGTTTATTCGGTACGGGCGTAACGAGTGGCCACAGTTCACGCTAGGAGCGATCGCCAGTATACTGGCACGCGCACTCGAACTCGTCCCGGCGTTTATCCTGGGGCTGGCGATCGACGGGTTGTTCACACAGGAAACACGGTTCCAACTGCCACTCATTCCCCAGGACTGGGTCCCCGAGACGATGGCGGGCCAGTTTTGGTTTGCTGTCGGACTCGTCGTCGGATCGTATGTCATCGGTGCCGGGCTAAACTGGGTGAACAACTGGGCCTGGAATCACTTTTCTCAACACGTCCAGCACAACGTTCGTATCGACACGTACGACGCTGTGCAGGAGCTCGAACTGGAGTTCTTCGACAACAAGCAGACCGGGCAGATCATGTCTATTCTCAATAACGACGTGAACCGCCTGGAGAACTTCCTGACACAAAACGTGAACACGGCCATCCGGATCGTCGTCTTCATCGGAGGGGCCGGGACGCTGATGCTCCTCATCAACTGGCAACTCGCGCTCGTTCCCGTCCTCGTCATTCCGGGTCTGGCTGCCCTCAGCCTCGTCTTCATCCGGATTGTTGGGCCCAAATACCAGCGAGTGCGCTCTTCTGTGGGTGGGCTCAACTCCCGTCTCGAGAATAACGTCGGTGGCATCGAGGTCGTGAAGGCATACAACACGGAAGACTTCGAATCGGAGCGTGTCGAGGAAGCCTCCGAAGAATACCTGGAAGCCAACTGGGACGCGATTACGACCCGGATCAAGTACTTCCCAGCACTCCGGGTGATCACCGCGATGGGGTACGCTGGTGTATTCATCCTCGGTGGGTACTGGATCATCTTCGGCGCGCCGTTGTTCTTCTCGGGCGGACTTGAAACGGGGATGCTCGTGACGTTCCTGATGTACACCCGACGGTTCATCTTCCCGATGGCACAGTTCGGTCGGATCATCAATACCTACCAATACGCCCAGGCCGCGTGCCAGCGAATCATCGGATTGCTCGACGAGCCGAGTCGGGTACAAGAGCCGGACGATCCGATCGATCCTGGTGATATCGATGGTCAGGTCGACTACGAGAACGTGTCCTTCAGTTACGAGGCCGCCGATGAGCGGGTCATCGATGATGTGAGTTTCGAGGCCGAGCCGGGTCAGATGGTCGGGCTCGTCGGGCCAACTGGTGCGGGCAAGACGACGCTCATCAAGCTCCTCATGCGACTGTACGATCCCGAGGACGGCGTGGTACGGCTCGATGGAAACGACATACGTGATCTCTCCCTGGATCGGTTACGTCAATCCATCGGATACGTGAGTCAAGAGCCGTTCCTCTTCTATGGGACGGTTCGCGAGAACATCGCCTATGGTCTCCCTGACGCAGAACATGAGGATGTTGTCCAGGCCGCCAAGCGGGCGGGTGCACATGAGTTCGTCTCCCGGTTCGACGATGGATATGACACGATGGTCGGTGAGCGTGGTGTCCGGCTATCCGGTGGGCAGCGCCAGCGAATCGCCATCGCCCGGGCGCTCCTTCGTGATCCGGACATCCTGATTCTCGACGAGGCGACGAGTCACGTCGACAATGAGACGGAAGTGCTCATCAAAGATAGCCTGGATGATCTTGTCGCTGATCGCACCACATTCGCCATCGCCCATCGGCTTTCAACGGTGCGCAATGCAGATAAGATCCTGGTGCTTGACGAGGGCGAACTCGTCGAGGAAGGGACGCACGAGGAACTACTTGCGCTAGATGGATTGTACGCCAATCTCTGGAGCGTGCAAGTCGGAGAAGTCGACGACCTGCCGCAGGAGTTCGTCGACCGGGTGGCGGAACGTCGAGCGAGCATCTCCGACGACGACTGATCGACACCGGCCCCAGGAAAACCTTCATCCGTCCGACGGCACATGCTAAGGAGCTACTAGTAACGGATTCAAACAACCGCGGTGAGACCTTACAACCGGGTGACGCCCTCGATACCGACGGATTCGACACCTTCGACCTCGGCAAATGCCTCTTCCACGGCTTCCGTCCCGCCCTCGTCGTCGGGAACGATTACGCTCGCGAGGATTGCCACTAGCCCGAAGGCGACGTCTTCGCGGCCGAACTCGGTTATCTCGGCACCCTCCGGGAGGACGTTTGCCAGTCGATCTTCGAGGTCGTCGAGGTCGAGCTCCGGATCTTGGGGCATCACCTTGACCTTCGCGGCAACGTCGCCCATCTTACGGCCCCCTGAACCCACATTCCGGGCACTCATACAGGTTGCTCTGTTTGCGACATTTGGCACACCGAGAGATTGTGTGACCACAATCCGGGCACTTGAAGGTCGCGGCATTGGAGCCCTCGACATTGATCCCACACGAGACACAATGTCTCGTCTGCGCGGCTTCGCTCATGGCCATAGGTGACCGGTCGGTCGGTTTAAGGCTGTCTTTTCGCCACCTCCGATTGAGCCTCGCGAGCAGTAGAGGTGTGCCCGGCTCAGTAGTGCGGACCACAGAAGGTCGCCGTTCGTACGGGTCACTCCACGTTCTGATCGGTCGGAGCAGCCTGTGTGTCTGGGACAATATCGACGTAAGTGCTCTCTGCTGTAGCAGGGAACCCGCCCGTAGCTCTGTAGGCGCATCAACGACCACAAGCAGAAGGATGAACCTTCGTTTTTGCTCGCGCTCCTATGCCGAGGTGACAGAGGAATTGACTCGCCTCCGGGTTAATTGTCAGAGATAAAACATATATGTGCGGACGTCCTACCCATCTATACGACATGGCGATCAAAGACGGAAACGATGCCACACCCGGTGATTCCACCGTCGAGAGTACCGATCCGTTGGACGCGACGTTCGAGATCCTCGACGAGGAAGATGGACTCACGATGGATACTCGCGGACCTCGGCGCGATCGCTGGCCGACCAACGATTTCTACTAGATAGGTCCGTTCCGTCCCTCTCTTCGCCTGCTCGACTACTGTTCCCGATGAGTGATTTCGTTGGATACTACGTGATGGGTGTTGACAGCGACGGAAGGCCGTCCGTCACGTCGGCCGGAAACGATACCCGTCCCACTCCTGGCTCGCTGGTTCCTTTATCCCCGCATCGGGATCACGGAGCTCGTGGACGTAAACTGGCTCGACACTGTCACCGATTTCCACCTCGTCGGTTAGTTGCCCGATCATCCGAACTGGTTCACCGTTCACGGTGAACTCGACGATCGCGATCGCGTTCGGCTCTCGTACTCCTGGTGGTGTAGCCGTACTCTTCGTCCACGTGATCACCGTTCCCTCCTCGTCCTGGAGTTCCACGTATTCCTCTTGTGGCTCCCCGCACGTTGGACACCGTGGATGGACGGGGCAGGTGAGATGACCATTAGCGCACCGTCCAGCTGTAAGGGTCATGCCGACCCCTCCTCGAGGATGGTTGTGGTCACACAATTCCCGAACCCGCCGACATTACAGGCTACCGCTACGTCGGCTTCGACCTGTCGTGGTCCAGCATCAGTAATGACCTGTCGATATATCTCGTACACTTGAGCCACCCCGCTTGCGCCGAGCGGATGACCCTTTGACTTCAATCCGCCTGACGTGTTGATCGGCAACTCCCCGTCACGTTCCGTCCGGCCACTCTCTATGGCTTTCCACCCCTCGCCCTTCGGTGCGAAACCGAGATCTTCGAACTGCAGAAATTCGAGAATGGTGAACATGTCGTGGAGTTCTGCGACGTCGACATCTTCCGGTTTTCGTCCTGCCATCTCGTATGCACCACGGGACGACTTGACGACGCCGTCCATTGTCGTCGGATCGGTGCGCTCGTGGATGACATGTGTGTCCATCGCGCCATCGATGCCCGAGATCACCGCGTATTCGTCCGTATACTCACGAGCAACAGATTCAGGACAAACCAAGAGTGCAGCGCTTCCGTCGGTAATCGGACAAAAGTCGTACAATCGCAAGGGGTCAGCGACGACGGGAGAGGTCATCGCCGTCTCGACGTCGATTTCTTTTCTGAACTGCGCATGTGGATTATCGACACCGTTTCGGTGATTTTTCACGGCGACTTTCGCGAGCGACTCACGGGGCGCACCGTACGTGTGGAGATACCGGCGAGCGATCATCCCGGCAAACGACGGGAGTGTAACGCCGTGTTTGTATTCTACTGGGTGTGTAATCGACGCGATGATGTCTGTTGCCTCCGCCGTGCTCCGATGGGTCATTTTTTCTCCACCGACGAGGAGCGTCATGTCACTTACACCCGAGGCAATGGATTGCCACGCAGCATAGATGCCGGCACCCCCGGATGCCGAGGTCTGGTCGATCCGCTGTGTATACGCCGGAAGCAGTCCGAGATCATGTCCGAGGGCATTCATAATTCCTCCTTGCCCTTCGAATTCACCCGATGCCATGTTGGATACGTAGCAGTGCTCGACATCGTCGGGGGTGACACCTGCATCCTGGAGGCACGCCTCGCCCGCCTCGGCAAGGAGGTCTCGAATCCACGCTCCCTCACGGTCGCCAAACTGGGTCATCGATGCCCCGATAATCGCGACACGTTCCATGGACGTGGGGCGGCGCCCACTGGTCTTAGACGTTCGGGAACTCGACACGACCTAAGCAGGCAGGGGCCCCCTTGCTGTCGTCCAGTTTCACTTTCACTCTGGATGGGGGAGCTACAAGTCACCTCTAGGGAACCTACCGGTATGCAGGGTTTGCAACGCCGAACCAGCACGCCGAGCTTGGGACGGGGGGACCGAGCACACCGCTGCCACGAGTGTGGAGAGCCGATCCGGGGATTCGAAGCAACTGGCGAGGGTCACCGGTTCGTCGGGTGTGGGCACCCAGCCGAGGCACACTTCGTCCGTGACCCGGCAGCGGCGCGCACGACGTGTCTCGGTATCAGCTCCGACTGAGCGTTTCACCGGCTTCCAGCTACTCGATTTCACGCGCTTCTGTCGTTCTCGTGAGTCGTTCGAGCGCGTCGTCCGAAAGCGACAGATGTTTTAGGCCGCCCTAAAGAAATCCGAGTAATGAGTCAGGACGTCTGTGTGATCGTTCCTACCATCCGGGAATACGAATGCGTCCGGGCCTACGCGGAGAATGCTCGGTCTCACGACTTCGACCTCGACCGACTCTTCGTCCTCCTGGTAACAGAGGATTTCTGTGACACCGATGAGATGCGGTCGATGCTCGACGATGAAGGACTTGACGGAGCTGTGTTCGATGAGCGTGACCGCAAGCGGTGGTTCGACGCACACGATCTCTCGACATATGACGACGTGATCCCAGCTGCGAGTCATGCACAGACGAGCTTCGGTCTGTTGTATCTCTGGGCGAACGACTTCGACCGCGGGGTGTTCATCGATGACGACACTCGACCTCACGCCGACCAGGACTTCTTCGGTCGACATATGCAGAATCTCGACTTCTCTGGCGAGATCGAAGAGGTTCGGTCCGACGAGCGGTGGGTGAACGTCCTGTACCAATCGGACCACGACCTCTATCCCCGCGGATATCCATATTCTGCGATGGACGAAACGATCGACGTGGGAACGACGACTATCCACCAAGGGGACGTCGTCGCCTCACAGGGGCTCTGGACGAACGTCCCGGACCTCGAT
>CAZEDI010000079.1:0-10582 GCA_964510865.1 uncultured Halobacteriales archaeon | reverse complement strand
GTGGAGTATCACCGGTTCGATAGAACATCCAGGACTCTGTCGGCACCGTCATCGTGGTGACGTATAGCACAGGAAAGCCTAGCACGTCAGGGTGGGAGGACGTCATTCTTGTCGCTATTCTGCCCGTGAATGGTACCACCACATCGTCATCCGGTCCGATCGCTCCCTGGTCTCGATATGCTCCGAGCGCGGCCGGTGCGAGCGCACTCGTCGGTTCGACCGCGAATCCAGTACCGTGGAGGCGCTCGAGCGCACGCCTCGTCGTGTCAGTGTCAACCGAGATAACGTCGCCATCCGTGGCTGCGACCCCCTCGATGATCTCGTCACGTCGGACCGGGCGTTCGATCTGGACGCCATCTGCCAGGTCGTTTCGCCCGTGAGTCTCGGCGACTGAATCACTTCCATGGAGTTCCCGGACGATCGGCGCGACCCCGGCTGCTTGGACGCCGAGCAATCGGGGGATTTCGTCGATCCAGCCAGCGTCCGCGAGGCGGCGGAATCCTCGATACGCACCGAGGAACAAGGTACCGTGGCCGACCGGGAGGACGATAGCGTCGGGGACCACCCAGTCACGTCTGGCGGCGAGTTCGAAGGCGAACGTCGCCGTCCCAGCGAGAAACGCGGGATTCCAGGCGTGACTAGCATACCAGGCTGGTGAATCGTCTGCCCGTTCCCTGCACGCCTCGCTCACGTCCGCTCGTGATCCGTCGACACTGATGATGTCTGCCCCAGTCCGTTGGATCGCCCGGCGCTTTGCCTCCGTTGCGTTTGCAGGCACGAACACGGTTGCATCGATGCCTGCCCTGCCAGCATAGGCTGCGATCGCCGCCCCGGCGTTACCGGAGGAGTCCTCGATCACGCACTCGACTCCGAGTTCGATCGCACGGGAGAGGGTGATCGCCGCACCCCGATCCTTGAAACTCCCAGTGGGAGAGACGTATTCGAGTACGAACGTCGCATCCCAGCCGGGCGCATCTACGTGGGGTGTCCACCCTTCCCCCAGGGTCACCTTGCGGTCCACAGGGAGGAACGGGTCGAACGCCCAGAGACCGCGGTCCCGATCGAGCACGCGGGGAGGTGTCGAATTCGCCGGGAGGAACTCCCGATTGAATTCGAGTGGATGCCCACAGGCGCATTGCCAGGGCTCCTGGGCACTCGCCTGGAACGTTGTGCTGCAGGCAGGACAGACGAGTTCGGTCATCCGTCCATCAAAATTCGTCGACGTCGGTCCCGACGGAGCATACGTACTCCCCCGTGGCGACCTGGGGAAGTCGTCGTGACCGCCAGAAGACGCCGCCCGCATCTGCAACCACCTCGTCCTTGACACTGCCGAAGACATCCGTCACATGGAAGAGGCGGTCCCCGCGCTCGACACTATCGCCCAGATCTTTGGCGAATCGAATGAGACCACCGGCAGGAGCGGTATACCGATCGAACCCAGTGGCACGGGTCTGCGGCTCTGTCTCGACCTCGCGGTCGAGGAAGTCGTAGAAGCCGAGAACGTTCAGGACACCCTCCACGCCGCGTTCAATACTCTGTTCGTTCCAGCCCACCGATCCTCCGAGTTCCGGGTCGATGGTCGGAATTCCTTCGTCGACTGCAACGCGGGCGAGTTGGCCGTCCGGTCCCTTTTGGTCGAGGACATGCCCAGCCCCGAATGCTTTGGCCAGCTCGAGGCACTCATCGTGTAGCCGGTGATGGCGACCACAGCGAATGCGCGCTTCGTCGATCATTCGACTCGTCGATCCCTGGTGGAGATCGAGAATGTAGTCGGCGCGGGTGGCGACCTCAAACGTGGCATGGGCGATCCGTTCGCTCGTTGATCCGTCGGGATCGCCGGGATAGACACGGTTGAGTTTCGTATCGTCGACGGGGTTTCGGTGGACTGCTTGCTGGAATCCGAAGTAGTTGACCACGCCGACCACGAGGATCGTACCGGCGAGTTCTGTGGGATCGATCCGCGGTAGAAGTCGCTGGAGGACGCCGACTCCGTTGAGCTCGTCGCCATCGCTCGCAGCTTGGAGATAGATCGTTGGTCCCTCGTCCGCCCCTTCGACCACCGCGACTGGCAACGCGACCGGTGATCCGTCCCTGGATTCGCCGATCGCGAGTCTACCACTGGCGACGTCCCCGGGTTCAGCGCTCGCCGTGCCGACCTCCGTCATTATCACCAACCGGCGACCGGAGCGTATTGGGTCTGTCGGGTTTGGTGCACTGTGAAATGGGACCACGGCTCAATCCTTTCCGTTACCCGACATGTTAAGTGTCCGACCGATAGAGACCACGCGATACCATCAGATGCCAACGGCAGAAGGTTCATTCGAGGATGTCCGCGATGCGGTCGACGGCCACCCGATGCGGCAGTTACTCGCGTATGCGAAGCCCTACTGGAAGTCACTCGTCGGCGGTTCGATCGCCACGCTCGTCAATCGAGTCGCCAGGTTTATCCCGGCGCTCACGATCGCTGCGGCGATTGATCGAGTTGTGCAGGCACCCGGTGAGCCGGGTGACCTCGCATCGCTCGGTCTCGTCGCGACAGAGATAATTCCGGCGACGGCAACGAGTCAACGACTCGATCTGCTGTACCAGCTCGCCCTGGTCGCTGGGATCGCCTACGTGATCCAGGCACTCTCGCACTTCGGTTCGCGCTACCTCTTTCAAACGACCGCGCAGCGGATTCAACACGACCTCCGGGGGGATACCTATGACCACATGCAGCGCCTGTCCATGTCGTTCTTCAACGATCATCAGACGGGTGGGATGATGTCGATCCTCAACTCAGATGTGAATCGGTTGGAGGATTTCTTCAACGCGGAGATCCGCGAGATCGTCCGGGCAGTCGTCGTCTTCGCATTCGTCGGCGGCTTCCTGATCTGGAAAGCACCACTCCTGGCACCGTTCGTGCTCGTGCCCGTCGGTCTGATCGCGCTAACCACCGGCACGTTCATCACGTGGATCGAGCCCAAGTACAAACGAATACGCGAGCTCGTCGCGATCTTGAACACGCGGCTGGCGAACAATCTCAGCGGGGCGGCGGTCATCAAGTCGTTCGACCGATACGACGAAGAAGCTGGCCGGGTCCAGGCGCGAAGCGCGGCGTACCGCGACGAGAAGATCGATGCCATCACGATCCGCAAAGGGTTCTTCGCCTCGCTTCGATTCGTCGTGGGCTTCATGTTCCTCTCGGTGCTTGTCGTCGGTGGCACGAGTGTCGTGGACGGGACTCTTACGGCGGGGACGTTCGTCGCCTTCTTCCTCTATCTCCGGTACCTCGACGGCCCGATGACACGCATCGGCAAAACCGCCAATAACTATCAAAAAGCAAAGTCGAGCGCGGAACGCGTCTTTGGAATCCTCGGTCACGAATCGCAGGTCACGAACACTGCGGACTCACACGTTCCGAACGTGATTGACGGGACCGTCTCCTTCGAGGATGTGGTCTTTAGCTACGACGGGAGCGAGCGCATTCTAGATGGGGTGGACCTCGATGTCCCGGCCGGCTCGACGATCGGACTCGCCGGGACCAGCGGCTCGGGCAAGTCGACGCTACTGAAACTCCTCCCCCGGTTCCACGACGTGGGTGATACGGGTAGTCCCGAATTTGCTGCAGACGGCGGGCAGCATGACGCGGGGCGAGTCACGGTCGATGGAATAGACGTTCGAGAATACGACATACAGGCGCTCAGAGATCGGGTGGGAATCGTCGAACAGGACCCCTACATGTTCTCCGGGACCATCCGCGAGAATATCGCGTACGGGGACCGCGACGCTTTCCTGGGCGTGATCGACGACGACGTGACCGAGGAGGCCGAGGCTCGTATCAAGGAGGCAGCCCGGATGGCGGGTGCGCATACCTTCGTCGATGATCTCCCGAACGGGTATGATACGATGGTCGGCGAGCGGGGCGTGAAGCTGTCGGGCGGTCAGCGCCAGCGCATCTCGATCGCCCGAGCGTTACTGAACGACCCGGAAATCGTTGTCCTCGACGAGGCGACGTCAGACGTGGACACCGAGACAGAGGAGATCATCCAGGAGAACCTCGAGCACCTCATCGAGGATCGGACTGCCTTCGTGATCGCACACCGGCTCTCGACGATACAGAACGCGGATCGCATCATCGTCATGAACGACGGCAACGTGATCGAAACCGGCACACACGACGAACTCGTCGCGGCGGATGGGACGTACGCCGATCTCTGGGCTTCGCAGGCCGATGCGGCGACACTCTAGCCGTGTGAATCGACGCGACTTTTGCTCGTCCGGTCATTCCAGTGGCTGTGCCCGACCCTGAGACAACCAGGCACCTCCTTTCGCTCCTTGGGGTCCGACGGAACCTCGTGATTGGACTCGCCACCGGCCTCGTGATTGCCGGCCTGGCATACGTCTACCGCGTTTTTGAACTCGGGGGGCCGACAAGTGCTACCCGCGGCTCCCCCGCGCTGTTTCTCCTCTTGGCGCTGGTCCTTGCCCTCACCATTGGAGCGCTCATAGCGACGGTCCTGACGATTCGGCGCGCGATCTCTATCGCTCGGACCTCGGACCCGGCCGACGGCGAGGCGGCCGACCGACACTAGGTCCCGACAGATCGACGCATGTGGAAATAAAAATCGACAAATGACGGGTGGAAGACCGCCGGAACGACAATCCTTTTTCGCCCGTGGGCGAATTCCGGACGTATGGACGACGAGATCAAGAAGGGCCTCGAAGGTGTCCACGTCGCGGAGTCCGCCCTCAGCTGGATCGATGGGGAGGCGGGCCGGCTCGTCTACCGCGGGTACGACATCGGGGATCTTGCCCGCGAAGCGACCTACGAGGAAGTTCTTTACTTACTCTGGAACGGCGAATTACCTACCCGCGAGGAGCGTGCGGAGCTAGCCGACGCGATGGCTGCCGCGCGATCGATCGATCGGGGGATCATCACCACTCTCGAGGATCTGGTGGAAGTCGGCGACCGTCCTATGGCCGCACTCCGTACCGCGGTGTCGATGTTCTCCGCGACAGCGGAAGATCCAGACCCGGGAGACCTTGACGCCGCCCTTCGAGAGGGCTGGCACATCACCGCGAAGATGCCGACTGCGCTGGCCGCGTTCGAACGACTTCGTCAAGGGAAGGACCCAGTGGAGCCGCGAGCGGACCTCGGTCACGCGGCGAACTTCCTCTACATGCTCACGGGGGAGGAGCCGGACGACGTGGCGGCGGAAACGTTCGATCAGGCGCTCATTATTCACGCTGATCACGGGCTCAATGCCTCGACGTTCACGACGATGGTGATCGCGTCGACACTCGCTGACATGTATAGCGCAATCACGGGTGGCGTGGGGGCGCTCTCCGGACCGCTCCACGGCGGAGCCAATCAGGATGTCATGGAAATGCTGATGGAGATCGACGAGGGCGATAGCGACCCGATCACGTGGGTCGACCGGGCGCTTGCTGACGATCGGCGCATCCCCGGGTGGGGACACCGTGTCTATGACGTGAAGGATCCACGGGCCACGATCTTGCAGGAACGCGCACGAGAACTCGGCGAGTCCTCGGGAGAGACGAAGTGGTATGAGTATACGACAGCGATCGAGGACTACCTCGGCCAGGAGACGGATATGGGTGAGAAGGGCATCGCCCCGAACGTGGACTTCTATTCGGGCTCGGTGTACTACCAGCTCGGCATCCCGGTCGATCTCTATACCCCGATTTTCGCGGTCAGCCGGGTCGGGGGCTGGGTCGCACACATTCTCGAGTACCAGGAGGACAACCGGCTTATCCGGCCGCGCGCGACATACGTAGGTCCGACGGATCTCGAGTTCGTCCCCATCGACGAACGTTGACATCCTCCCCGGGCTGTGGTTTGGACGTTCTCCTCCGCGCTATATGGGTCCGGTCGGTAGGATATTAGGCCCGCTGGAGCCCCTCGCGTTCGACGTAGACGTCCATGGATCATATTTGTCGTGTCTCGTGAGCTTCCTGCGAGAAATTATTGCTCTCGTCGAATGGTATTCATTCAGTCGCACTGCCACGCTCTTCCATCATGGCGGTAGCCCGTCGCACCCACGTTCCTCGGTAGAATTGAGCCCCGACGATCGTGGCCGCCCAGACGTTGTAGAGCACGATGCCCGCATAGACCCCGATGACGCCGAAATCCAGAACGATGGCGGCGAGATACGAAAACCCGAGCATGAAGCCGAGCATGCCGGTTGTTCGGGCGATGAACGGGGTCCGCGTGTCACTCCCTCCTTGGAGCCCGCCGGCGAGTACGATCAGTACGACGGTGGCAGGCGCGGCAAGGCCGTATGCTTGAGCGAACCCTGCGGCGTATTCAAGTGTTGCAGGATCTCGCGTGAACAGTACGACGAACACGTCGGCGAACAGGACCAGGAGGAAGCCGATAGTCCCCACTGTGATGATGCCGAGAGCAGCTGTTGCCCACCCCTCGAAGCGAGCCTCGTCGGGACGACCCTCTCCTACTCCCTGGCCAACGACGATACTCGCTGCAACGTTGTAACCCCTGGCGAGGGGTGCCGTGATCTGCTGGTAGGCCCGCCGTCCGATCTGGTATGCTGCATTGACCTCGGTACCGAGGCCGAGCAGGAGCGAGTTGAACGGGAATTCGATGGCGGTCGCGACGAGCCCTTCCGCGATGCGGGGGATACTTACCGTGACCAGCTGACGGGCGATCACCCAATCATGCGGACGGGCGAGCGAGGCGTCACTCCAGTCGGTCCACATCGCTGCGAGGAGCAGGAGGGCGGTGAAGACATTCCCGAACGCCGTTGCAAGTCCAACGCCAACGATACCGAGTGGTGGGGCACCAAACAGGCCCAAACCGAGCACGACAGAGCCGATGACGTTCAAGAGATTCGAAATGACGTTGACGTACATAGGGGTACGAGTATCGCCCGTTCCTTGGAGGGAGCGCGCACCAACCAGCGCAACGTGGCGCGCGGGTGCAGTCGCAAAGATGATCGCAAGATAGGTTCCCCCCATCTCCGCCACGTCAGCGGGAGCCCCCAAAATAGCGATTGCCGCGCGGCCAAACAGAAACCCGAAGAGGATGAAGGGAATGCCGGTGACTACCCCGAGGAGGAGCGCCTGGCTTACGGCTTCGTCGCGATTGGCGGTAGCTCCACTCCCCGTATCCTGACTCGAAAGGGCGATAGCACCGGTTCCCAGGCCAAGTCCGATGCGCAGCGGAAGGCGGGCGTAGAGGTCTGCAAGGCCGATTGCTGCCACAGCAGCTGGCGAGAAGAACCCGGTGACGATCACGTCCGTCGTTCGCATCAACGTGCGGAACACGTGCTCGGCCATCACGGGCCAGGAGAGCGACAAGACACGTCGCCAGACCTGGAGGACGCGCTCGCGTCCCGGGTTCCCCGCGATCATGGTGCCCGTTGTGGGAGTCGCTGATTGATACTGTCGGAATCGGTAGTGGAACCCGCTATCGGCGTCAGGGATGGTTCCATGGTCACGTCTCTCTCGATATCTCGCGATAGTCGTGAGGCCGGGTACGAGACGATAACTCGGCACGAACTAGGTTCGTCCCCGGTTTTCCTCGCTTCCCGACGGTCTACTGGCAGGGTGGCGGCCTCGTTCCGGTCACCGTTAGCGTTAGCCCGTCGGCGCTCGTTGCCGCGACTATGATCGAACTGGCGGACGTCCTGGATGCGCGCGACCGAGTGTCGGCGGTGGCCCGTCACACCCCACTCGAATACTCCCACATGTTCTCGAAGATGATTGGGGCGGAGATCCACCTCAAACAGGAGGTATTCCAGCGGACTGGTGCCTTCAAGATTCGGGGGGCGGCAAACCGGATTGCCACGCTCCCCTCCGAGGACCGAGCGGCGGGAGTCGTGACCGCGAGTGCCGGCAACCATGCACAGGGCGTCTCGCTTGCAGCAACCAGAGAGGGCGTAGATGCGACGATCGTCATGCCCGAAACGGCCCCGGTTTCGAAAGTGAAGGCGACCGAGTACTACGGGGGCGAGGTGGTCCTCTCGGGCGTCGATTATGCCGAGGCCGCCGAACGGGCCCACGAAATCGAGCAGGCACAGGGGAAGACCTACGTCCACGCCTTCGATGACGACTACGTCATGGCCGGCCAGGGAACGATCGGACTCGAGATCGTGGAGGACCTCCCGGACGTCGACACCGTCGTTGTTCCGATTGGGGGCGGTGGGCTAATTTCGGGAATTGGGACCGCTATCAAGGGAAAGACGGATGCGAGGGTGGTTGGCGTCCAAGCCGAGGGTGCCTCGAGTGCCGCGGCCTCCCTGGCAAAGGGAGAACGCCAGATCCTCGACTCGGTGGAGACGATCGCGGACGGTATCGCAACACGCAGTCTCGGCGAACGCACGTTCGACGTAATCCAGGAGCGCGTCGACGAGGTCGTGACCGTTTCCGATTCCCAGATCGCCGAGGCGGTGCTCTACGGGTTGGAACGCTCGAAAACACTACTCGAGGGAGCAGGTGCCGTTCCCCTCGCGGCACTGTTGGGTCGGGAGATCGATTTCGAGGAGGACGAGACGATCGTGCCCGTTCTCTCGGGTGGAAATATCGACATGAACACGCTCACGACTGTCCTGATGCGCGGGCTCGCCCAAACGGGGCGGTACTTGAAAATCAGGACGGTGCTCAAAGACCGTCCAGGGGCTCTGCTCGAGCTGGCCGATTTGCTTGCCGAGCATCGAGTAAACATCTACGCAGTTCAACACGACCGGACGTCACGGGATATCGCGATGAACGACGCCGAGATCGAGCTCGATCTCGAGACCAGGGGACAGGAGCACGTCGAGGAACTCCTGTCTGTTCTCGAAGCGGAAGGCTACGAGGTCGAGGTACTGTTGTGACCCAGCGCGTTGTTGGTACGTTCATGTAGCGACCTGGATAGTGAGACGGTAGGAAGTGGATACTTAATGCTGTCCACCAAGGTAATCGAATAGCATGCACACCACCACGCAATCAGGACCACCCGATGGCTTAAGTTCGCGGTGGGCGAGGGAGAGGCCATGAAGCGGATCATTAATACGCCCGACGCTCCCGAAGCAGTCGGTGCCTACAGCCAGGCGACGACCGATGGGGACCTCGTGTTTACCGCCGGGCAGATCCCCCTTACACCGGATGGCACCCACCTCTCTGATGAGCCGATCGACGTTCAGACGCGACAATGTCTGGAGAACGTGAAGAACATTATTGAGGAGGAGGGAATCACGATGCAGGACGTGCTGAAAGTCACCGTCTACCTCGCCGATATCGGCACCTTCGAAGCCATGAACGAGGTGTACGCGGAGTATTTCCAGGACAACCCGCCTGCACGGAGTGCGATCGGTGTCGATGCACTTCCACGGGACGCAGCCATCGAAATAGAGGCTATCGCGGCGAAGCGATAAGGGCGATGCGTCGGGCTGTCATGATGTGGGGGGTGATCGGCGCGCTGTCCTTCCTTGTCCTCGTGCAAGGCTACGAACTCTTCTTCTCGGAATCGGTTTCGCTGGTAGTCAAGGGTGGTGTCGCGCTCATAGTCGGAGTCGTATCGGCAATACTGACACGACGCGTAGAACGGTGGCTTCTGACGCGGGCGAACGAGAACGGAAGGGCTTAACTCCGCGAATCGGGTACGACTTGATGGGCCAGGGTGGCCGAACGGTAAGGCGCACGCTTGGAGAGCGTGTTCCCGTTAGGGATTCTGGGTTCAAATCCCAGCCCTGGCGCTCAATTTACTGGTATATTCGTGCGGAATTACGGAGAATCAAGGAGAAAGCCCCGCCCTTCAGGGCGGGGATGAATCCGACAGTCGATGACATAAACCACAGACGATAGCATGGCCTGATATTCCAATATATATGTAAAATAGCGCACCTCATTACAATTGTAATGGTCACGGTGACTGTCACCGCGAAGTTCCACAACCCATCCCTCTCACGGCGGAAAGAGTGGCAACACGCCTCTCGCCTCTACCGTGACACCAAACAGTTCTGTATCGACGGATGGGAGAACGGTGACTTCGACAAGTCCGTGACCACGGCCAGCATCGACAACGACCTCTACTCGGCCATCCAGAACCAAGCCATTCGAGAGGCGAAATCCGACCACAACAAGGACGGAGAGGTTCGCTACCGAGAGAGTCAACCGTTCGCCGTCAACAACCAGAACTGGGAACTCGACACGACCGAGAACGGCACGGTCGTCGTTGGCTTCCCGTGCGTCTCCCAGTGGTGGTACACTCCGATAGAGGTGTACGACGACATTGCCGACCCCGTTGACCGACTGGTCGAGGGTGACGCAAAGAAGATGCGCCTTCAAGTGTACCGTCGCGGGGACGACTGGTACTGCACATTCAATATCGAGTACGACGCCGATACGTCGGGTGAAACGCCCATCGGCGTCGATATTGGTGAACGCCACATCCTCGCTGTGACGGCCTACGGCGAAGACGAGTCGATGCTGGTGTCGGGTGGTGAGGCGAAGTACGTTCGACGCAAATATCGTTCCCTACGCGATTCGCTTTCGGAAGCGGGTGCGCTTCGCGCACGCAACCGCGTGGGTGACAAAGAACAGCGTCGAATCACGGACTTGAACCACAAACTCTCCCGTC
>CAZEDI010000078.1:0-10684 GCA_964510865.1 uncultured Halobacteriales archaeon | reverse complement strand
CGAGACGGCTACGCTTGCCCCATTGAATCGTGTACTGGTTGTTTCGGATGTAGGTACGAAGTTCTCGCCCGTCCTCCTCGTTGCCCCAGTACGACGGTGGGTTGGCGTACTCGCCTTTCTCCTTGAGGGCGAAGAACGACCGCCACGCTTCGCTGTTCTTGCGCGTGACCTGTTGGACGGTCGCGCTACCGACGACGCCGTTGTAGCGCCCTCGGTACTCGGAGGTGTCCCATACGTCGCCGTCACCGAAGTAGTTCTGACGACGTTCGTAGGTCAGTTCGTTCCACAGAGAGGCGGAGGCGTCGAGTAGCCGTAGAAGGCACTCTTTGTCGTCTTTGGTCTGTGGCACGACCTCGAAGGTGTTGACGCGCTTCATGCGTCCTCACCCTCTTGTTCAGCGATGTATTGTTCGACAGCGTCTTTCGAGGCGCTTCCCGCTGTTCCGACGTAGTACGAACGAGTCCATTTCACGCGGTCGTCGTAGCGATGGGTGTACTTGCGGGCGGAGATTCCCTTGACCCAGTTGACGATGAATGACGGAGCGTTCTTGGGCGGACTCCCGATGAACAGGTGTAGGTGGTCGGGCATGACCTCGGACTCGGCCAGTTCGAGGTCTTTGTCCTCACAAATTTCCGCGAAGATGGCTTCGAGACGTTCCTTCGTCTTGCCCGTCAGGTGCGAACGCCGATATTTCGGCACGAACACTATGTGGTAGTAGAGTTCGTATTTCGCGTGACGGGTACTCTTTACCATCTATGTATACTATCACAGTTAGGCGGATTAACGATTGCGTTGGAACCCCGTCTATGCCATCGTCGGCGGTTGAATACTGTTGGTCGGCTTCATCCCCGCCCTGAAGGGCGAGGCTTTCGCCTCGAATTTTCCGTAATACCGGAAAATTCGGCTGAGGGATGAGCCGAATATTAACTCCTTTATAGGACCCGTCGGTACTGCTGGAGAACCATGCAGGATGGTCACACACCACCCGTGAACACCACCGAAGGGAAACACTGTAATCGCCGATGGTTTCTCAAATCTGCCGGCGTGCTTGGTGCAGCTAGCTCTCTCGGTGGCGTGGCGACACACCCTGTGCGTGCCGGTCACGTCTCCGGGTGGCCGAGTACCGACGATCCGTACTACTCGACGCTCATCGATGACGTGACGGCCGAAAACCTCCCACCGGGAACGTTCGTATACGGGAATACCGAAGCCGACACGACCGCCGCGTACTCCATTGAGAGCGATATAGCAGAACCGTCTTCGTTGGATGTACGCGACGAGGATGTGCCCTTCTCGGAGGCTGTGCGAGTGGACATTACCGAGGACCCCGAGAACCCCTGGGACGTGACCTACATAGCGCCCGAGCCCGAAACGGGGATCGGCCAAGGCGATGTCTTGCTGGGTGTTGTGTATCTCCGGGGACCTGAATCAAGCGAGGCTGAACCTACTGCCCAGTATGTTGCCAAGGGCGATGAGCATCTATCGACCAACATGGTGACGACGCAGTCCCAGGTCCGTCCGAGTGCCGAGTGGACGCGGTATTATTTCCCGATCCAGTTCTCCGAGTACCCGGCAGACGCAGGTAACTGGCGCACGGAGTTCTTCCTCGGCTTCGGCCAGCAAACCATCGATATCGGTGGCCTCGCTCTCCTCTACTTCGCCGAGGACACGTCCCCCGATCAGCTTCCGAGTGGGCCTGCGAATTCGGGACCTGCCGGTGGCTGGGAGGCTGCCGCTGACCAGCGCATCCAGGACCACCGCACCGCAGATCTCACAGTTAAGGTAACCGATATACACGGGGATCCCGTCGCAGATGCCGATGTCGAAGTGGAGATGCAAGAGCACGAGTTCGGCTTCGGCTGTGTCCTGAGCGCTGACCACTTGGTCCGTAACACTGTCGAGGGCGATCCATATCGCGAGAACCTGACGCGGTTGTTCAACAGCGTGTGGTTTGGCAATCACCACAAGTGGCGGTTCTGGGAAGAGGAGGAGGCCATCGCCGATCGGGCCACCCAGTGGGCAGTGAACAATGGCTTCGACATCCGTGGGCACGTGTGCCTCTGGGCTAACGTCTCCGCGTGGGCCATTCCTCCAGACGTCGTCAAAGCAATGGGCGTTACCTGGGAGGACAACGGCGTCACGGAACCCGAACTCGATCCGGACTACGTCAAACAACGATCACTAGATCACATCGAAGCGATCATCGAGGACTACGGCGACCACATCGACGAGTGGGAGATCGTCAACGAGGTCAGCCACGAACCCGGACTCGTCCGGGCCGTGAACGGGGTGCCAGCTGATCAAGCGATGGAGGGCAACCCAGTCGAGGCACCGATCCTCGCCGAGTGGTTTGATACCGCTCGTGAGGTCGCCCCGGACGACGTGACGTTGGCGATCAATGACTACAACGTCCTGGGTGGCCCGTACTTCTCGACACGAGATGACTACGAGCGCCAGATCGAGTTCCTCACCGGGAACTCGAGCCTCGACAGCGTCGGAATGCAGTGTCATCTGAATCAGAGCCAGGCGCTCGGTCCACAGCAGGTCTTGGATGGCCTGGACCGGTATGCCGAGCACGATGTCCGCCTCCGGATCACGGAATTCGATATGGCAGATGACAACTGGCCGGAATCGGACAAAGCTGACTTCTTCCATGACTTTCTCAAAGCTGTTTTCAGCCACCATGCAGTGGACGACTTCCTCGTCGCAGGTATGCTAAGCAGCCGGCACTGGCGGGGGGACGCGCCGTTTTACGGGCAGACCTGGGACGAGCGCAAACCCTCGCTCGACGTCTACGAGAACCTCGTCTTCGAGGAGTGGTGGACCGAAGAGGCTGGCACGACCTCTGCTGACGGGAGCTTCTCGACGTCCGGCTTCAAGGGCGACTACGACATCACCGCATCAGATGGCGACGTCACCCGGACAGTGCGTGCCACACTCTCTGACGGCGGTCGGACTGTCGAGGTCGTCCTCGATCCGGACGCGACACCCGAACCCGAGCCGGAACCTGTCGAACTTGCCATCGATGATACGACGGTTACGACCCCGGACGGAGGTGTCGGCGGGGACCAGAATACTGACGGTCGTGATGAGTCACCGACCTCGACGACAGCGGGACAGGACGATCCCGCTGACGAGCCGATGGAGACAGCGACGGACGGCCAGCCAGGCCTCGGTATTCTCTCTGGCATTGCCGGCGTCACTGGTCTCCTTGGTCTTCGACGTCACCTCACTGACACCGATGACTCCGAGGAGGACCAGACCTAATACCAGGTGACCGACCAGTATTCGTTCAGAGGGTACCACAGCGTGATATCACGATAGGGGGCCGAATCACCTGTCCGTGCGTAGTGCAGGACGATCCCGTTTGCCTCGCCGTTCCCAGTCTCGAACTGACATCCGCCGCACGACGAACGTCGGGGGCTCCCACGTATTTCGTGTCAGTACTTCGGATCCGCGCCGGTCACCGTATACACGTCCTCCATGATGGCGTCGCGGCGGTCGCGCCAGTCCTCGAACGCGTCGGGGGTCGAAGGATAGGCGTCGTACTGCTCGAGTAACCGATCCGCCTGGGTTTTGGTCTTATAGAACGTGTAGATCGTGTCCCAGTAGCCGAGGGCCTTCACGGCGGTCTTGAGCTTCAGCCAGACCCCGACGTCCGCGCTGCCGGAGTAGAGTGCCTCGGCGAGCTTCTGGCCCGGGAGTGCCGCAAGGAGCCCCATCAGATCGTCCACGTCCACCGCCGTGGACAGGATGTTGTAGACGTCGAGGCCTGCGTATCGGGCCCCGAAGTGATCCATCACGCGCTCGTTGTAATGCCAGAGCCCTGCCTCGGAGACGTCGCCGTCCTCGATGGCTTCTGCTGCTTGCTCCCCCGCATACTTCCCCGCGTAGGCTGCCCCCGCGATCCCGCCACCCGTTGTAGGGTTGACGTGGCCGGCTGCGTCACCGACAGCCAGGAATCCCGGGGCGACTGCCGAATCATATGGGCGCCTCGTGGGGAGGGCCGCGCCCAACTTGTCCTCGACGGTAGCGTTGGTGAACTCCTCGCGGTTCCGCAGGTCCCGCTTGAGGTCCTCGACGAGTTTCATCGGCTCTTCGGTCATCTGGAATCCCAGGCCGACGTTGATCTCTCGGGCGGTGCGCGGGAAGTACCAGAGGTAGCCCGCAGCCCGCTGTGTCGGTTTGAAGACCAGCGCGTCCTCCCACGGGACGTCCTCCTCGACCCGGACGATCTCCCGGTAGGCGGAGCAGAACTGTGAATAGTTCACGTTGGTATCGAACGTGGTCTCCGAGAAGTCTGCCTTGTCCTGCAGGATCGAGAGCGCACCCGCGCCATCGATCGTCACGGCGGCTTCGTATTCGACGGGATCACCCGTTCGTGTCCCCGTCACGCCATCCACGGTTCCGTTCTGGACGACGTCCTGGACGACGGTGTCGTAGTGGACGTCGGCCCCTGCGTCCTTCGCGCCCTCGATGATGCGCTGGCCATACTCCCAGCGGTCGATCACCGCGAGCTCACCCGGCACTGGGATCTCGAGCACTTCGTTCTCCTGGGGGATCTCGAACCGACCGTGATCGACACCGGTGTTGGTGAACGCGGGTTCGAGTTTCGACTTCGGGATGGCTTCCGGGAACGCGTCGGCGCCCTTCAGCGCATCGCCACAGGCGATGTGCCCCGCCTCTTCCTCGGATTTTCGCTCGAGGATGGCCACGTCGAGTCCCTCCCGGGCAGCCGTCGCCGCAGCGTAGCACCCGGCGGTGCCTGCTCCCACCACGACGACGTCGTAGGCCTCGGTCATGTCCGTGGGTGGACGGCGGACCGAGAAAACTCTTTATGGTGATCCGGGTGCGGCGGTCGGACTTACGTTGAGTCAGGCGCAAAGCCTCGCCCTTCAGGGCGGGGATACGCGCCGTACACTTCGTTAATCGACCGAAAGCTACAGAATGGCCGGCGTCGTACCATGATGCAAGCTCAACGGGGAAAAGTTGGCGGTTGGGTTGGGGTCCGCCGTATACCAAAAAGCGACCCTGCCCCGATTGAGCCTCACCATCGTGGCATGAAGGTGAGGCAGGCTGATGGCACGGCCCGTATCTGCCGGGGGTCCAAACCTCGGTGGTCGGTCGATGCGGTATCGACCGCAGTGCAAGGAGATACCGCGTCCCTTCGGACGCGCAACCCGCCACACCGCGCAAGCGGCTCACGCACCGTGTACGAACCCGGTACTCTCCACGCGGGGAGAGGAAGTTGCCTTCGGGGTCGCGTCGGACCGCCCGACGCCCCACGGGGGAATCCTCGCCGTTCACGGCGGGGAGGATGTCAAGGATCGAACGGAATCGGCCGCTCCGCCACCTCGGGATAGAGCACGTCGTCGGGCGTCTCGTAGAACCAGCGGACCTCCGCGATCTCCCCTTCTCGGGGGCGCGACTCACCTGAAACGTACTCGCCGGCGAAGATCACGATGAGGCTCCACAGTGTCGGTGCGTCCGCGTCGGATTCGTGGACGAGCTCCAGCACCCTCGCGTCCATCACGTCGACCAGTCGGCACTCGACGTTCGCCTCCTCGAGGACCTCCCGTCGGGCCGTCTCCTCGTAGGATTCGTCTGCCTCCCGCTTCCCGCCAGGATCGGCCCAGCCCTCGTCGTCCTCATTCCGCACCAGTAGGACGGCGCCGTCCTCTCTGGCGAGCCACACGCCGGCCCCACCGTTCGTGCCATCTACGATGAATTGCTTCGTGGCAGCGTACTCCTTGGCCGAGAGTGTCCATGTCCTTTTGGCCTGCTCGACGTCGCCATAGGTGGATTCGAGCTCGTCCAACCATCCATCGACGCGTACTCGCGAGATCTCCTCGAGATCAGTCATCCTTCACACGTGCTCGTCCAGGAACTCCACGACCTCGGTGTAGGCCTCGATGCGGTTCTCCAGCTTCGAAAGCCCATGCCCTTCGTCCTCGAAGATCATCGTCTCCACAGGAATTCCCTTCTTCTCCACCGCCTCCACGATTTGCTCGGCTTCCCCGACGGGTACGCGAGGATCGTTCTCCCCATGGACGACGAACAGTGGCACCTCGATCGCGTCCGCTGCAGCGATCGGGCTGATGGACTCGAGGAATTCCCGGTCCTCCGCCAGGCTACCGTACTCCCGCTCGCGAAGTTCGCGGCGCCACTCCCCCGTGTTCTCGAGGAACGTCACGAAGTTCGCGATGCCGACGATGTCCACGCCCGCGGCCCAGAGATCGGGGTACTCGGTGAGCCCGGCGAGCACCATGAACCCGCCGTATGAGCCACCGTAGGCGACGATCCGATCCGCGTCGACCGCATCGTGATTGCCGAGCCACTCGACGCAGGCCTTCAGGTCATGGACGGCGTCCATCCGGTTGCGGACGTCGTCGAGTCGCGTGTATTCCTTCCCGTACCCCGTCGATCCACGGACGTTCGGCTCGAACACCGCATAGCCGCTGTGGACGAAGTACTGGATCAGCCCGGCAAACGACGGTCGGCGCTGGCTCTCAGGCCCGCCGTGGATATCGACGATGACCGGTGCGCCAGCCGCGGGCACATCACCGGGTTCGGGAAGCGTCAGGTAGCCCGGCACCTCCAGCCCATCGAACGAGTTCACGTGCACGAGGTCCGGCTCGACGAACGTTTCGCGGGGGATGCCCGCCGTGGACGCCCTCGTCCACCGCGTAGTCTCGCCGGTCTCCACTTCGACGACGTGGACGTTCGCGTTGTCCCGGCGGCCGGTATGCGTGATCGCAAACCGCTCCCCCGCCGGCCCGAAGTCGACGCCGCCTGCCACGCCCTCCGGGAGGTCTGGTCTGGGAAACGTCTCGATCTCGGTCGGGCCGACGAGTTCGCCGACGGTGAGTTCGGTGTACCCGTCGACGTTCCGGGAGTAGACGAGTCGCCCGGTGTCCTCGTCGATCGCGACGCCATCGATGTTCCATTTTCCTCCCGTTTCGACGGTCGCGATCTCCGTACTCGCGAGGTCGAGGCGCGCCAGGTACAGGGTATCCGCGTCCTCGTCTGTCACGAGGTAGATGGCCTCGCCGTCGGGACCCCACTCCACACTACTGTACCTGACCTTTCCCTCGTGGGGCGTCAGGTGGCGACGGCGGCCCGTCTCGAGGTCGAGGGTAGAGACGTCCATGTCGTCATTCGAGTGCGATTCGTGGATGAGGAGCCGTGTGTCGTCCGGGCTCCACCCCGCCACCGACAGCCACCCGTCACCCTCGTGGACCAGTATCGCGTCGTCCCCGACACCGTCCCGGCCTTGAACGTAGATGTCGAAGACGGCCTCGTCCCGACGGTTCGAAGCCATGGCGAAGCGGTCACCCGCTGAATCCCAGCCGCCCCACCGGTGTTTTGCGTCAGGCACGTCGGTGAGAGGATCGACCGTTGCCCCGTCCCCCGCGAGGCGGAACAGTTGCATCCGCTCGTTTCCCCCGACGTCCATGCCAAAGACGAGTTCGTCACGGGTGGGCGACCAGTCGGCGAAGACGACGCGTTCGTCGTAGAAGGTCCGCTGGTCCGGCCAGGCTCCGGGATCGGTGAGGGTCCACACCTGGGAGACGCCGGTGGTGTTCATCAGGAACGAAAGACGGTCGCCGTCGGGACCGAATGACGACGATCCCGCATATCGGATATTGAGGTATCGCTCGACGTCGGGCATATCCACCCTGACGGATCGAGGGAGAAATCCTTTCGGGTGGCGGCGGCGACCGGGGTATCGGTGGCTATTTTATCGGCCTGGTCGTCGCACACCACATGCGAGTCGCGGTCGTCGCCGAGGAGACGGCCTACCACGACGACTCCGACGGGGCCGACCGTCTCGACAGGGTGGCCGTCTGCCTGGCCGAGCACGGCCACGACGTCAGAGTTTTCTGTGCGAAGTGGTGGGGCGGGACGGTCGAGGAGTGGGTCTCCGAGGACGACGTGACCTACGACGCGGTCACCACCGGCCTCGACGCCCCGGATCGCCGATTTCCCCTGCGACTCCCGAGACGCCTCCGAACGTTCTCCCCGGACATCATCCTCGCGAGCCACGCCAACCTGTTCGCCATCCACATGTCGAAGCTCGGGAGCACGCTCACCCGGACCCCGTTCATCGTCGACTGGTATGACCATGTCCCCCGCGAGGGATGGCGGGAACGAGCCCGGCGTTTCGCGGCACGAACCCCGGACGTGATCACGACGCCCTCCCGTCTCGTGCAGACCGGCCTCCGCGAACTCGGACGCACGACCGACAACGTCCGTGTCGTCCCGACCGCGGTCGACATGGAGGCGATTCGCGCGGCCGAGACAGCCGACGTCGCCGACGTGGTCTACGCTCGACGCCTCGACGAGACGTCGAACCTCGAGAGCCTCCTGCTCGCGCTCGCGGAACTCCGCGACATGGACTGGTCGGCCGCAATCCTCGGCGACGGTCCACAACGAACGGTGTATGAGGAACAAGCAAGCGACCTCCGGATCGACGACCGGGTCTCCTTCCTCGGTGACGTCCCCCTCGACGACCGGATTCCCATCTTCAAGGGGGCCCACGTCGCGGTCCACACCGCCCACTATTCCCCGTTCGCTATCGACTTCCTCCGGGCACTGGCCTGTGGGTGCGTCGGCATCGCTGAATATCACGCCCAGTCCAGCGCGCACGAGCTCATCGAAGCCCGAGAACGTGGCGTGCGCACGACCACGGAGGACGAGCTCGTGACAGCGCTCAGGAACGCAGCCGATCTCCCGCAGAAGACCGTCGACGAGGACTTCGCCTCGTTCGACGATCGGTCGGTCCTCGAGACGTATCTTGACTGCTTCGACGACGCACGCGAGGCCCGAGGGTTGTTCTAAGGAATCGCTCGCCACATCGTCGGACGCTGTGTGTTCTCGCTCCCCCGAGCGTTCTCTACTCGGCTTCGCCGTACGGATCAGTCGCGGCCGCGACCGCCCTGACAGCCGAGACGTTCTCGGCGACGTCGTGGACCCTGACGACGTCCGCACCGCGGTCGACCGCGATCGCCGTGCCCGCGATGGTCGCCTCGAGACACGCACCCGGGTCCTCGCCGATCTCCCCGAACATCGACTTGTGGGAGTGGCCGACCAGCACAGGACAGCCCAGGCCATGGAACTCCTCGAGGCGTCCGAGGAGGTCGAAACTCTCCGCCCCTGACTTGCCGAAGCCGAGCCCGGGATCGACTAGGATCTGTGACCTGTCGAGGCCCGCTTTCTCCGCGAGCAGGACCCGTTCGCTCAGGTCATCGATGACGTCGTGCACGACGTCGTCATAGACCACCTCGCGGTCGGGATCGACGGGCGTGTCGATCGAGTGCATGACGACGATCGGCACGTCGTGTGCTGCGGCGAGATGCGGCATCTCCGGATCCGCGAGTCCCGACACGTCGTTCAGGATGTCGGCGCCCGCGTCCAACGCGGCCCGTGCGACCGCTGCCTTCCGCGTGTCGATCGACACCAGCGCGTCGAGATCCGCGAGCGCCTCGATCACGGGGACGACGCGATCGATCTCGTCCGCGACGGGGACTGGCTCAGCCCCCGGCCGCGTGGACTCCCCACCGACGTCGACGATATCGGCACCCGCCGCGACCATCTCCTCGGCGCGGCTGATCGCGTCCTCGACCGCGTTGTAGCGCCCGCCGTCGTGGAAGCTATCCGGCGTCACGTTCAGGATGCCCATCACCGCGGTGCGTTCCTCCCACGGATACTCCCGTGACTCGGACTCCCCCTCGATCCCGAGCACGTCGCTGATCTCCTCCGCGACAACCGGGAGCCCGTGGGACGCGTCCCCGAGGATAGCCACGAGTCGCTCGAACTGCCCGAGCGTGCCCAGCATGACGACGTCGACGAGTTCGTCCGCCCGCTGGATCCCGGAGAGGGCACACGCCCCGCCCAGCGCGCGGAGTTCCTCACGGACGAGCTGCGCCTGGGGGCGCTGGAGCCGTGTCGAGAGCGCGCGGTGGACGCCGTCGGCACGCAGGCGGGTGACCTCTGAAGGCGCCACGTGCGCGCGCTCGAGGGCACGTCCGGCGTCTTCCTCTGTCGGAAGCCGTGCAGGACGCTGGAGGCGTGTCCATCGACGGCGCGCCTCGCGCACCGTGTAGAGGGATCCCGTGATCAGGACGCAGTCGGTCTCGTCGGCATGTGACAGCGCCCGGTCGACTCCCGACTCGACGGCGTCCGCCGACTCCACCTCGATCCCCACGCGGGCGAACACGGCGGCGAGCACGTCACTATCGGCTGCTCGCTCCGTGTCGGGCTGGCAGACGAGTGCCCTGGTCGGCTCCGGGAGCGCCTCGACCATTCCCTTGTGGTCCTTGTCGTGCATCGCGCCAAAGACGAGATGAAGGTCCTCGACGTCGAGTTCCGCAAGCGTCCCCGCGAGGGCCTCGCACGCGCCCGGATTGTGTGCCCCGTCGAGTACTACCAGTGGCTCCCGGGAGAGGATCTCGAAGCGTCCCGGCCACCGGGCGCTGCGGAGTCCAGTCGCGATATCGGCCTCCTCAGCGTCGCTCACCGCGCGGGCCAACGTGGCCGCAATCCCCGCATTTCTCGCCTGATGGGCGCCGACGAGGCCGAGCCGTGTCTCCACCGTACCGTCGACCCCGTCGATCGTCACAGCCCCCTCCAACGTGTCGGTGATTCCCCCATATTCGACCGTGACGTCGGCGTCGTCGGCTGG